>DATMYB010000445.1:0-3642 GCA_035561215.1 Syntrophomonas sp.
CATAATTTGTGATTTTTCAGTGTTGACAGCAGGCTTTTTGTGATATATTTGATGCAGTAATGCATCGAAACAAAGTCTAGGGATATTGGTAGATTAGTTGCTGCAGTGATAAAAAGCGAGGAGGAAGATATTCAGATTTGTTGCATACGATACATGTTTGTATCGACATTGGCGAAATATAGTTGCTGCTGACCGGGAATTATTCGCAGACATTTGTCGTGCCGGGATTTCATGTAGTGGCACCACTGCCGCAGGTCTCTTGCCGCCGGTGATACGGTATTGTTTCAAAGCCAGTGCAAGGGCGTTCCGGGGCAGCCGGAGTGAAGTTCAGAGCGTCCAAAAAGCCCAATCGCTGCGTTATTAAAGAAAGCCCGTTCAACCTTAATAGTGAGCGCAGCGAACATATGTGGTGCCTGTGGTGCAACCTTAATAGTGAGCGTAGCGAACATCAGTGGTACCCGAAGGGTGAAGGATGAACTTTTTGGATTGCTCTGACAGATTTTAACTTTTCCGACAGTTTGTTATGAAAGGGGGAACTGAGGATGCGGCAAACCCAGAAGGAAGACTGGATCAAAGTTGGGTATGAATTGGCCAATCTTGGGAAAAGCCTGAATATCACGACACCCTTAAAAGTCCGGGATTTTATGCGGGAAGGGCTGAAAATGCTGAAGCGGGAGGACAGCATAAAAGCGGCCATGGATATTATGGTCAATAATAATATCGATGCCGTACCGATTGTGGATGAGTCCAAAAATCTGGCTGGGCTGGTTACTAAATCTTTGGTGCTGTACAAAATCTTGAACGGGGTCCAACTGAACCAGCCGGTTAGCGACATCATGATTAAAGACGTGGCTTCCATCGGGCCGGATGAGGATGTAACCAATTTGATCGCCATCAATGTCGGTAATCTGCCGGTGGTGAAAAACCATCAGCTTTTAGGCATGGTGACGCTGTCGGATACTATCAGGGCCTATTTCAGTTCATTGATTGCGCTGCATGCGGAGCTTAATACGGTGATCGATTCCACGCATAATGGTATTTTAACCGTAAATGACGCGGGCGAGGTAATATTGCTGAACAAAGCCGCCGAGGCGGCACTGCGCCTGAAGCGTGCCGAGGTGGTAGGAAAGCGGGTCGGAGAAATCCTTCCCCACCACAAACTGACTGAAGCCTTGATAAAAGGGGAGAGCAGCTTCGGACATAAATTCGTGATCGGTAAGAAAGGCTATATTTGCAATATCACGCCGGTGCTGGGTAACGGCAAATTTATCGGCACCGTAGGGGTATTTCAAGATATTTCTGAATTGGAGATGATCTCCGAGGAACTGAGTTACACCAAGGAAATCAAGGAAGAGCTTATAGCGCTGATTGAATCTTCTTTTGACGGCATTCACGTCACCGACAGCGAAGGCAGGACTTTACGGGCTAATCGCGCTTTCAGCCGCATTACCGGCTCAAAGCAGGGAGAACTGATCGGAAAAACCATGCAGGAACTGATAGACGAGGAGATCTATTCCCAGGATATTACCGCCATGGTGCTGGTACGGCGTGAATCGGTTACGGTTTCCCAAAAATCAAAACTGGGTAATACGGTGATGATAACCGCCAATCCCGTCTTTGACGAAAAGGGCGTACTGTTTAGAATCGTTATAAACGTCCGCGATATTTCCGAATTGAATCTGCTGCGCAAACAATTGGAACAAGCCCAGACCTTGAGCCAGCATTACCAGGAAAAGCTGAGCAAATATAATTTGGCCGACCAGTTTGTGATTCGTTCCAAAGAATCACGGGATTTGGCCGACTTGTGCGTGCGCTTAGGACAGGTTGATGCCACCGTACTTATCAAAGGAGAATCCGGGGTGGGCAAGGAGTTCGCCGCCCAGTTGATACATTCCAACAGCAAACGGCGGGACAAGCCCATGGTTAATCTCAATTGTGCCGCTATTCCGGAGAGCCTGTTTGAATCGGAGCTATTCGGATACGAGCCGGGAGCTTTTACCGGAGCCAGCAAACAGGGTAAACAAGGAATGTTTGAAGCAGCCGAGGGCGGGACATTATTCCTGGACGAGATCGGGGAAATGCCGCTTAATACCCAGGCCAAGCTGCTGCGAGCCATACAAGAGAAGACCGTCACCCGAGTGGGAGGAACCACTCCCATCAATGTGGATGTACGCATTATCGCCGCCACCAACCGCAATCTGCAGGAAATGGTGCAGCGCAAAGAGTTCCGCAACGATCTATATTTCCGTTTGAACGTCATCCCCGTGACGGTGCCCCCGCTGCGGGATAGAAAAGTAGAAATACCGTTTTTAGTGGACCATTTCCTCACCAAGTTTAACGCCAAGTACAATCTGCACAAACGCATCGAGGAGCGGGAGATCAAAGGGTTGATGAATTATGACTGGCCGGGTAATGTACGGGAATTGGAGAACCTGATTGAGAGATTGGTAGTGATCTATCCCGGAGAAGTGATCCGGCATATCAATCTAAACGATATGGATACCGCTATTAATGAAGAAGAAAATTATGAGATTTTTGCCGGATTTAAGCTGCAGACGGCGATTGAACAGATGGAAAAACAGATGATCAAAAATTCTCTGGAGACCCTGGGCTCGACCCGCAAAGCGGCGCTGGAGTTGGGAGTGAGCCAGCCTACCATCGTACGTAAAGCTGCCAAATACAAGATTCCCCTGCGGGAAAAGCGGGAAAAATAGGGCGAACAAAAAGGGTGGCAGTTATCAACGTAACTGCCACCCTTAAAAATATGTTCAGGAGTTATCTGTTTACAAAAGTAGGCTTTCTCTTTTCCAGGAATGCTTTCATTCCTTCGGCTCTGTCGCTGCCGGAGAAGCAGAACGCCCAAGCTTTTTGCTCGTATGCCAATGCGGAAGGCATATCGGCTGTTTCACTCATGGCGAGGCATTTCTTGGCGCTGCGGATGCCCATGGGGCTCTTTTTGGCCAGTGATTTAGCAGTCTTTTTAGCAGTTGCCATTAGTTCTTCAACAGGAACAACTTTGGTAACCAGGCCGATTTTGAAAGCGGTTTTGGCGTCGATCATATCGCCGGTCAGGACAAGTTGTCTGGCCCATCCGGAGCCGACTACGCGAGGCAGACGTTGAGTTCCGCCCGCTCCAGGGATAATGCCAATATTAATTTCCGGGAATCCGAAGATGGCACTTTCAGCCGCGATTCTGATATCGCAGGCCAGCGCCATTTCACAGCCGCCACCCAGTGCCAGTCCACCGATCGCAGCAACGTAGGGTTTCGCCGAAGCTGCCATGATATCATGAACGGCATGACATTTGGCGATAAAGGCTTCCATTTCCAGATGTCCGGCTTCTGAGAAATACTTGATATCACCGCCGGCTGCAAATACTTTCTCGCCGCCGGTCATGATGACAGCCAGAATACTGTCGTCAGCTTCGATGTCAGTGATTGCCGCAGTCAGATCCGCGATAGACTGCTGATTGGTAGCATTCATTGCTTCCGGCCGGTTGAAAAAAACTGTGGCCAACCCGTCTTCCTTGGTAACGATGAGTGACTTGTACTCCATTCCTACATCCTCCTTCAGTATTAGCTTTTCCGATTGACACATTCGGATTCTACGTTAATCATAGACGCTTATTCCAAATATGTATAG
>DATMYB010000446.1:0-2076 GCA_035561215.1 Syntrophomonas sp.
GCCGGGTCATCATCTACGATAAGAATTTTCATAGCTTAACTTTTGGAAAAATCCAAAATCCTATCTATAAAATGGATGAAATTGTAACCGGCGGGGGAAACGGTAAAGGCCTGGGCCATTATGCCCGCCGCCATAGGCAAGACCAAGGGATTTAAGACGGTCAGGCTGCTGAACAACGTTAGCACCGCTCCGTAGGCCACCATTATTGATACTGACAACTTTTTGAATTTCTTTCGCTCCGCTTCGCCGTTTATCGGCTTGTTTTCCGTTTCACCGGGAGCGTATTTTAAAATGATGGCCAGCGAGATAAAAAACAGCCATCCGGCGGTGACACTGATTACCGGCGGCGCCAAAAGAACGCCAAGAGAGCGCACCACCCACCCCAGGAAAAGAAACCAGGCAGTCCCGCCTATCAGGCAGCGATAATAGGCGCTGCAATGTTCTCCGCCGGAAGCCAGCCGCAAAATCCCTGCCGAAATCGTAATCGTTAAAACTTGTGGTAAAATTCCCAGCATCCAGGCGCATAAAATAATCACCAACAGTTTTACGATTTCTCCTAAAAGAATTTCCAGGCCATAGGCCATGCGCAGTTCCTGCCGCCGGTCGCTGTTAAGCTCCCGCGCCAGATAAGCGGCGAATTGTTCCGATATTTCATGAATACTCATGCGCCTTTCCTCCTTGGATAACAAACTGTAAACCGGGTACCCTTTTCCGGGTGACTGCTTACCAGAATCCTTCCATTATGTTTTTCCACCTGATATTTAATGGAAGCCAGCCCTATTCCCCGGTCGCCTGCTTTCGTAGAAAACCCAAGCTCAAATATATGGTTCTTTACTTCCGGAGGCATGTAGCCGGGATTTTGGGTCTGGATGATATACAGCCCGGATTTTTCATAGATATTTAATGTCACGGTTTTTAAGGCAGGAGTGAAATTCTCCACCGCTTCCATGGCATTGTTGAGCAGGTTCCCCACCACTGTCACTAATTCCATGGACGGCACATTCAGAGCAGCCAAGTCTGATTGCTGATTGATCTCCAGCGAAATATTGCGCGTAGCGGCAACCCCCGCCTTCACCAGCAAAAGTGCGCTCAGTTCAGGAACTGCCAGTTGCAAGACGTTGCTGGTGACTTGTACGTCTTTATAGAGAGTGTTTATGTATTGCCGGGTCTGGTCGACATAACCCTGACTGACCAACCCGTATATTACCTGCAGATGATTGACGAAATCGTGGCGCTGACCTTTAATGATCTGTGTCATTTCCTGCAAGTTGGAGATATGAAACTGCTGCAGCTCCACCAGCTTTTCCTGCCGGGCCATGGAAAGCATCTTCCAGCTCAAAGCCAGGGACAATATGACGGCGATCAGAGTCACTGCCAACAAAACCGTCGATAAAGAGTTTGATTGCAAAATTTCCGGTTGGATATAGAACCCGAAATAAAAACCAAGGACCACCAGGCCTACTGATAAACTCAGTATCGCCAGCGGTTTGCCGTACATTCTTAACTCCGGTCTGTCTGTATTGAAAGTATTGAAAATATGGATTTTTTTACGTCTTAGGAAGATGACCAGCAGGGTAAGAAAAAGAAACTCGGGAATAGGGAACAGTATACGCCACAGGGGATCGGCTAAAGCCGCTTCGATAGAAATCCCGCTGATAGCGGAGGTTAGCGGAATAAATAACATTTCGGCAAAACTGACGCATAAGAACCCCAGTATGATACTGACCAGCGCAAGCCATAGGGGCAGTTTGCCTATTGCAAAAAGCAGAATTACGATTACCGGGAGCTGAACAAACACATTGGAACCCGGCGGTATAGGAAGACCGCGGACGAAATAGCTTAAACAAGCGCCGGCCAGGGCTATAAAAGTTATTTTCTTATTTGAAAGCTTAGCCCCCGTTAAGGCCAAGCCTATGTAGATCAATATAAGGGTTTCCGGAAATGACTGAAGAAGAAGTACATATAATGACATTTGATCCATGGCATTCGCTTCCCCTGCACCTCAGTTTACATCTTAGTTGTTTGCCCACCGGTACCTCGACCAGGATGCCCAATATTTTCCTCATAATACCAAAT
>DATMYB010000447.1:0-6101 GCA_035561215.1 Syntrophomonas sp.
GAAATAAGACTCCATTAAATTAAATTTGCGGAATATCACTTCGTCGCGAATGCTTTGTTTTAAACGGTAACTGCCATCTTCGACTCTTTCAAAATAGTTAAGCCGCCATTGACCGGGCAAACCTTTTATCTGCTCGGCACTGTAAACAGCCCGGGCGGCAGTATCCAAGGCCTGTACGGAAATATCCGTGGCCAGAATCTTTTTATCCCAATAGAATCCTGCTTTGCCAAAATAGTCATCCATGATCATAGCCAGGGTGTATGGCTCCTCGCCGCTGGAGCAGCCGGCGCTCCAGATTCTCAAATCCCTGTCCCCGGCAGTGGAGGCCAGATAAGGCAGGATCGTTTCTCTGAAATATTCGAAGTGCCTGACCTCCCGCATAAAGAAAGTATAATTGGTCGTCAGACGGTTCATTAAAGCATTAGCTTCCGCTCCGTTAGGATCATTCAGCAAATGCTGAAAATATTGTGAGAATCTATCATAGCCGCGAGCGGACAGAAAATTCTGCAGCCTACCCTCAACCATGACTCTTTTATGGCTCAAATCAAGGCCGTAGCGGTTTTTGGTATAACTGGTCAACGCATTAAATTCTTCATCGCTCAAGGGTTGCATATATCCACCCATTTCCGAAATTTGATTCCACTGCCAAATTATAAGTCGTTCGTTGAATGTATAAACAAACCGTGGCCAGACTCCGCATGAGGAAACATTTGTGTTCCCCCATGCTGCGCCAAGTGCTCCTTCATGTTTATACATTCAACCTGATCAAATCAATTTTTCACAGGGGATCATGTTTAGGTTTGGTATCGCCGCCGCCATGTCCGTGGCGGCGATACGCTATTGCGCTTATACGGCCTCGGCAAATCCGATCAGATCCTCGTCTCCCAAAAGGATCATACAATCCAGAATCAATTTGACCGAATTGCTTACTTTACCGATGCCTTTGATGCAGCGGTTTTTAAATCCGGTCCGGTCATCGGGAGGGGGGACAATGTCATCTTCGGACATGGACAGCACTTCGGCGACATTATCAACGATTAATCCCACCGACAGGTCATCAACGTCGATGACGATGATGCAGGTTCTGTCCCCATAAGGCTGGGGCTCCTTTTTAAAACGAATATTCACGTCCATTACCGGGATGATCTTACCGCGCAGGTTTATAATGCCTCTGATATATTCAGATACTTCGGGAACTTCTGTAATTACCTGGATTCCGCCAATGATTTCGGTTACATATTTGATCTCAATGGCGTATTCCTCTCTGCCTACATAAAAAGTCAGGAATTTGTCTTTTTGGGTATCCTCGCTTACTTCCATCAATTGCTCATTGATATCAGTCATAGGAAACGTTCACCTCTTTTGCTGTTAAAAATCTTAATATAACCCACGACGCCTTTAATACTTGCCAAAGTCGGTGTTATCCAGAACAATTCTGGCTCTGCCCGCACCGGAGGCCACGGATTCCAGCTTTCTGCGGCTGGGGACGGCTTCATTATAATTCACAACATTGGCCGCCTTGTTTTTTTCTTTCAACTGTAGTTTGCTTACCTCTTGCCTCAGCAATTCGGACTGTTCGGAAAGCTCTTCACTGGCGCTGGCCGATTGCTGGGCAATGGCGGAATTGTTTTGCACCACCTGGGAAACTTGAACAATACCCTGGTCTACCTGGGCTATTCCCGTGGCCTGTTCATTTGATGCCACCGCGATATCTCCTACCAACGCAGAAGCCT
This sequence comes from Syntrophomonas sp., assembly GCA_035561215.1. GTDB lineage: Bacteria > Bacillota > Syntrophomonadia > Syntrophomonadales > Syntrophomonadaceae > Syntrophomonas_B. The sequence continues at coordinate 1,734 of DATMYB010000447.1, forward strand.
GGGTTACGCCGTCAACGATTTTCTGCAGGGCCTGGGCGGTTTCATTGGCAATTTTCGTACCGTGCTGCACTTTGCGAATGGAGCCTTCGATCAAATCGGTGGATTCCTTGGCAGCGCTGGCACTGTGAGCCGCCAAATTCCTTACTTCTTCAGCTACCACCGCAAAGCCTTTGCCGTGTTGTCCTGCCCGGGCGGCTTCCACCGCCGCATTCAGCGCCAGGATGTTGGTCTGGAAAGCCAGATCGTCAATTACTTTTATGATTTTGGATATGTTGGCCGATGAATCATTGATTCCCTCCATGGCGCCGAGCATTTCCCGCATATGCTCATTACCCTGGGCGGCATTGTCCCTGGCGTTCAGGACCAGTTCGTTGGCCTGGTTGGCATTGGCGGCATTTTGTTTGGTCTGAGCCGCGATTTCACTGACGGTGGCCGTCAATTGCTGGATAGCGCTGGCCTGCTCATTGGCCCCCTGGGCCAATGACTGGCTGGAATCGGACAACTGCCCGGCGCCAAAGGCAACTTCCTCAGCAGCGTTGGCAATTTCTCCCATGATTTGGTTCAAGGACTCTATGATCCTTTTGAGGTCATCTGAAATAACGGCAAAATCGCCGTCAAACTCGTAAATGGTCAAGTCCAGGTTGCCATCGGCTATATGTCCTAATTTTGAGGTAATTTCGTTGGTCATGCCCAGCAGTCTATCTTTGAAGGAATTAATAGATTGCTTCAGTCTTACGTTATCCCCTTTATAATCCCCGGCCATTTGGGCTCCCATCCGGGCCTGGCTCAATTCCTCCAACACCGTTATGGCTTCATTGATGGGGGCGGTGAGCGCATCCATGGTGGTATTGACGCCGGCCAATATCTTGCGGTACACGCCTTTGCTCCGCTCGGCATTGGCTCTCTGGCCAAGATTGCCTTCAATCCCGGCGGAGATGGCCACGCCTGTTTCCTCAACCAATATGGAGATCTCCTGTATGCAGGTGTTCAAATTATTCTTGATGGCATTGAAATCACCTTTGAGCTCGGCGGTGATAAGCGGCGGCGTTTGCCCTGCGGCAATCTTTTCAATATATTCGGCCGCCAGTCGCAGGGGGACAACCACCGCATCCAGCGTATTGTTGATCCCCTCGATCACTTTGCGGTACTCGCCTTGATGCTGGGAAGCGTCGACCCGGACATCAAGTCTGCCCTCGGTTGCCTCCTCCGCCAGCATTCTCGCATCCGTTACCAGCCGGTCGATGTTTTCCATACACAATATCAGCACCGGAACCATTTCGTCTTCTTCACTGCGTTTGCCGACTTGTTGGTATAGTGTCAGAGATTCCGCAAATTCTCCCGTGGCGATATGACGAAGCAGGTCTTGCAGTTTGATCAGGCTTTCCCTGACAATATTAACCCCCTGGGCCACTTCCGCAAAGATTCCCTCGAACTCACCTTCCACCGGCTTGGTAAAATCGTTGCCGTAAGCCATCAGGTTGATGACTTCCCGGCTGGCGACCAAACCGCCCAGGCCGTCGATACAGTTGTTGAGATTATTGACGATTGCATTGAAGTCGCCGTTATAGCTTTCGCTGATCTTTTCAGGAATGTCGCCTTTGCTGATCCGTTCGATATATTCCGCCGACAGTTTCAGCGGTCCGATTACCGCATCCAGGCAGCCGTTCAGCCCTTCGACGATGGTTCGGTATTCGCCGTTATGCTGCTCCACGTCCGCTCTTACTTCCAATTGACCTGATATCATGGCTTCGGTCAGCATTTTCGTATCGTCAATCAGTGCCTTTAAGCCTTGAATCGTGGAATTGATCGTATGATCCAGTTGTTTTGCCTGCACGCTGTCGCCGGTGTTGGAGACAATGTTCAAATTGCCCTTAGCCATTTCATGCATGAGCATACCGACTTTTTGAAGTATCCCTGTAAATGAAGACGCGGAGAAGAGCGCTCCCCAGTAAATAATCGCCAGCGATATCAGCGTAGCCGTCACGCTGATTACAGAAACTTGCTGTGCCAGCAAATAGCCTGATCCCCCTGCCAATACAGTAACAATCACATATGCACTTATCATTCTGGCTTTAATACTCCACCTTAAATACCAACCCATGGTCCTGCCTCCCTTTCATTCGCTTGGTAGGTTCACCCAAATAGTTCCACTATCCTCTGATTTTCAGTTTCTCCCTCCTCCCGGTATTATGAATCCCATTTTTTTACGATCCGCAGCAACGTCAATAATTGGCCAAACCTGCAATATCCAGTATCAGACTGGACCTTCCGTCTCCCAGCAGTGTACAACCGCCGATCCCTTTTATTTTTTTCAAATACTTGGGCAATGCTTTGACCACCACCTGTTGCTCCCCAATCAGCTCATCGGCAAATAAGCACATGGAACAATTGTCGGTTTCAACGATCATAATGATCCCTTCATGGATGTTGGTTACCGAGGTATCAATATGGTAGATTTTGTGCAGCCGCACGATGGGCAGGCACTCACCGCGGACCATGATCATCTCAAATCCGTCGGGATCGGTGAAAACCTCGTTTTCTCCGGCTTTAAACGACTCGCGAATCGATGTTATCGGTACCGTATAGATCGAGGTTCCGACCCTTATGCCCATGCCGTCAATGATGGCTAAGGTCAGGGGAATTTTCATGATGAAGGCGGTTCCCAGGTCCGGCTTGCTCTCAATATAGACAGTCCCGCCGACTTCCTCGATGTTCTGGACCACTACATCCATGCCCACACCCCGTCCCGAGAATTCGCTGACTTCGTCGTTGGTGGAAAATCCGGGCAGCAGAATAAATTCATATATCTCCTGATCGCTTAACTCGGACTCGTTTTTATGGATCAGTTCGCGTTCCCGTGCAGTTTGCAGAATTTTATCCCGGTTCAGCCCGTCTCCGTCATCCCGTACCGTTATCCACACATCGCCGCCTTCGTTTCTAGCCTCCAAACGTATTTGCCCGGAGGCAGGCTTGCCCTTGGCCAGCCTGACTTCCGCCGTTTCAACGCCATGGTCGACTGCGTTGCGAATCAAGTGCATGATTGGATCGGAAAGATGTTCGATGATGTTTTTATCGACCTCGGTCTCCGCGCCTTCAATGATCAGGTCGACCTGCTTGTCCAGCTTCTTGCACATGTCCCGTACCACGCGATTCATTTTCTGAAAAGTACCCGACAACGGCACCATGCGAATGGACATCACGATATCCTGGAGTTCGTTGATTATTTTGTAATGCTGACGGGCAGCCTTATTGAAATTCTCCATCTGCTGGAGATCGTGCAAATCCGGGTTATTGGTCACCATGGCTCCGGAAATTACTAATTCTCCTACGAGATCCATCAATTTATCCAGTTTGTTCAGTTGCACACTGATAATACTCTGCTGTTTGGAGGAAATATTATTGCCGTTGCTTTCATGAGCAGACGCTATATATGAATCGTTTTTTCCTTCAGCTCCCAGCAAAGCCATGGTTTTATCGGCTTTTGCACCGGTTAACTCAATAGTTTCCAATCTTTCCACAAAAGCCAGGGTCAGAAAAAACTGTTCCATGTCCTCCCGGCTGAGGTCGGTGGAATATTCGATCTCAAAACCATTCTCACGAATCACCAGACAACTGTCGTTATTTTCGGCGATATCAGCGGGGCTATATTGTATAACGGCGGCAAGATCTTCCATTTTATATACAACATTGAAGGCCCGCATATTTTCCATTCCACATTCGTCTTCAAAGAAAATAACCGTTTTATAGCAACTGCCGGTGTAAACATCCCCATTTGGATTCTCATTTACCGACCTATTCGGCTCACTGCAACCGGCTGGGACCGGCGCCGGCTGGACAATTCCGCTATTATCCGGGGTCAGCGTGCTTAAGTAATCACTAATGCCTGCCAGTAGTCGGTCCGGTATTCCGTCGGCTTCATTTCCCTCTCTGATTTTGGATATCTCGGTTTTAATAAAATCTATGCCGTTCAAAATAAGATCGCAGAGTTTGGAATAATTCATTTCCGCCGGCCCGCTCTCGCGCAGATTCAGCATCAAATCCTCCATGGAATGAGCAATCAGCGATATGTTATCCACCATCATCATGGCGGCAGAACCTTTGATCGTGTGCATGATGCGGAATATTTCATTAATCTCTTCCGCTTCAAAAGTATTGCTTTTTTCGCTGTTGAGGACTAATTGTTCGAGTTGATCGGTCAATTGCAGTGTTTCAAAAATAAACATATCCACTAAGGGGTCCAGTGAAATATCCTTGTCCAATTAAATACCTCCCCCGTTCGCAAGCATCATCAATCTGCCGGTATCGGCCGCTTTGATAAATTTACTATTATATATCGGCTAATCAAAAAATTTTTTTAGCCTACTATAT
>DATMYB010000448.1:0-9182 GCA_035561215.1 Syntrophomonas sp.
AGCCAGCACCTGCGCAGTTACGCCGGCATGTGCAATCTGACGACGCAAGCGGTTATACATGATACGTTCGTGGGCGGCATGCTGGTCGATCAGATACAGTTTCCCTTCCGCTTCCGCCAGCAGATAAGCATCGAAGCACTGGCCGATAAAGCGGAAGGTTTCTCCGCTCCGAACCTCATCGCCGCCCCCTTCCATGTCTGCCGGTTTTTCCTGATATATGCGGCGGGAATAATCAAAGGCCAAAGGCTGCTCAAAAGCTCGAGGAGGCGATATGTATGAGGAGCGGGGCCGATCATACCGCTGGGGCGATAGCGCCGGCGTGCCGGCGGATTCATCCTTCCAGGCCGCATCTCCCATAGTGTAAGCCAGACCGTTGACGGCGTCGCGAATAGCATGGCAGACCACCCGGAATACCTCGCTTTCATCGCGAAATCTCACTTCGGATTTTTGCGGATGGACGTTGATATCCACGTCCCGGTATTGGGCAGACAAATAAATGATAACCCCCGGATACTCCCGGGCCAGCAGCAGACCTCTATAACCTTCGTCCACCGCCCGGTTCAGCATGGGGCTTTTAATTAAACGCCGGTTGACATAAAATATTTGATGTTTGCGATTCTGCCGCCGAAACTCCGGTTTGGACAACAAACCGGAAACGGAATAATTTTCCCCGGCCACGCGAAAATCAATAAACTGGTCGGCATAATCGTTCCCATTAATAGCGATCAAGGCGTCTCTCAGCAGACCGCTGCCCGGAGTTTTAAAATACAGTTTCTTTTCGCTGGCAAAAGTAAAGGAAATATCCGGCCTTGACATCGCCAAGCGGCTGACTGTGTCGTAGATGTGGGTCTGTTCCCCCACCGACGATTTAATGAATTTCTTGCGTACCGGCGTATTGTAAAACAATTCCCGCACCACGATGCGAGTGCCGGCAGCACCCGCAAAAGGCAGTCGGCGCATAATATTTCCGCCTTCCACCTGTATTTCCGCCCCCGTTTCACCCTCCCGGCGGCTGTATAAAACCAACCGGGCGATGGAAGCGATGCTGGGCAAGGCCTCGCCGCGGAAACCCATGGTATTGATGCTGAACAAATCTTCCGGCAGTTCGATCTTACTGGTAGCGTGACGCTGTAACGCCAGTTCCACGTCATCGACCGGAATGCCGCAGCCATTGTCCTCCACTTCGATCATGTCCAGCCCGCCGCCGGCAATTTTGATGCCGATGCGGGTGCTGCCCGCGTCAATAGCGTTCTCCACCAATTCTTTCACCACCGAAGCCGGACGTTCGATGACTTCACCGGCAGCAATCTGATTGATTAAGTTTTCATCCAGCAGTTTTATTCCCATTTATTCATAAACCTCTTCATGTCCGCTAGCTGTCTCCAGTGCGATATAACGGTCGCCGGCGCGATCCTGCAGATACACGTAGTCGTAATTGCTCTTATAACCGGCCAGATCTTTATAGGCAGCCAATGCCTCCCGGCGGCAGGCGGGGCAAGCGAATACCGGCACGCTGATGCAGAACACATGATAAGTTTTGCCGTTGTGATGGCGGGCGGAAGAATCGATGCGCCGCCAGCCCGGACAGTCGGGGCATATCCGCACATGGCGCGACTGGTCTTCACTGATGCCGTCCGTATCATAATAAATTTGCCGGTGTTCGCTGAATTCACGTCCGTATTTTTTTCGATTTTCTTCTATATGCTGTTGACGGCTGCGGAAATTAAACAATTGATGAGATATAATCTGATCAATATATTCAATCCCCTTAGGGTCTTCTTTAAAATGCTCCGGCCGGTAGTCCGGCTCGCGCATGTTGGAGTAATCGATCCCGGCCATGGCCATTAACAGCGCCATATTCACATAAGGCAGCGCCGTTTCCACCGAATATCCTCCTTCCAATACCGCAATGTCGGGCGCCAGGCGGTGGTTGAGTTCGGCATAACCGTGAGCGGTGAAACGCATGTTGGCTAGCGGGTCCGTATAGTGATTGTCCTGGCCGGCGGAATTGACCACCAGCTCCGGTTGGAACTCCTCCAGCAGCGGCTTCACCAGGTTATCCAGCACCCGCAAAATGCCGGCGTCGGTCGTATTCGGCGGCAGCGGTACGTTGATGGTACTGCCCCAGGCCTGGGGTCCTCCCAGTTCGTAAACGAAACCGGTACCCGGATACAAGGTCCTGCCGTCCTGATGAAAAGAAATGAACAGTATATCAGGATCGTCATAAAATATTTCCTGGCTGCCGTCGCCGTGATGCACGTCCGTATCCACCACGGCAATTCTGCGCAAGCCGTATTTTTTGCGGATATATTCGATCATAATGGCTTCGTTGTTGATATTGCAAAAGCCCCGGTTGCCGTGGGCCACGGTCATGGCGTGATGTCCGGGGGGGCGAGCGATAGAAAAACCGTTGTCGACCTCGCCGCCTATGACGGCGTCGGCGATTACCAGCGCCGAGCCGGCAGAAATCAGATGGGCGTCGGTGATCTGAGCTTCCACATTGGGCACACAAAAATGCACCCGGGCAATATCTTTCTTTTCCGCCAGCCGGGGTTTGAACTCATGGATGTTGGGCAAGTCCATGATACCTTCCTCAAAAATCTGGTCGCGGGTGTACAGCAAACGCTCCTCCCGTTCCGGATGGGTCGGAGAGATGGCCCAGTCAAAGGCCGGGAAGAAAATCACGCCGGTGTTTCTCATAATGACCCCTCCTTAAACTCTTTGATGAATCCCGGTTTTATCTGCATGCCCAGTTCGAATATTTTGCCGGTCCGGTCCCAGCCGCGGATCATGTTGAACTGCTCTTCCCGAGTGAATTCCGCCTCGGCCCCGTAGTCCCCCAGTCCCTTCCGCTCCGCCAGTTCTTTCATTACTTTGCCGGCCAATACCTGGGCGTCTTCCAACTGCATTACGGTTCCCTTGCGTATCGTTCCGCCTAAGCCGTCCTGATCGGTGAAATAGGATCCTTTCTCGGTGTCGATATGCAGATTAAAAGCCAAAGTAGGACGGGCTACCGCCGCTCCCAAAGCGTTGGCAATGGGGGCCAGCTCATGGATAAAGCACTCTGTTTTCATAGCCTCAGCCAGCGGCGGTACGATAGCCGCTGCCGCCGCGCCGATGCCAATAATGCGCCTGACTTCAAACCTGCGGCCGTGAACCACTTCCCAGACCCGGTAAGCAGGTTCGTTTTCCCACTCCGCAAATATGTTTTCCAAAGCATCCTGTAGTTGTTCCATCACATTTTTCTCGATCCGGTCGAATATTTCCTCCAGTCCCAGGCTGGTTTGCGTCTGCAGCAACTGCAGACGGTCATATGATTTTTCCATGTCGCCGATATTCAGATGGTATTTACAATTGAATACATCGGTAACGGTGGCGTTTTCTCCTCCGAAACAGGCCGCCGGCCCTTTTCTGACCGGTGAAATGACAACGCCTTTATCCGCATCTGTGCCCAGAGGGCTGTCGCCGCCCAGGGGCAGCGAACGGGTGGAAATAGCTTTGATGTGGGTATACGAACCGTTGATGCGTGCTCCCCGTGAAGCATAAAGGGGCTGACCGTCCAAAAGCAAGGAAATGTCAGTGGTGGTGCCGCCGATATCCATGACCACCGCGGTGGTATTTTGGCCCGTCACCGCCCGGGCCCCCATAGTACTGGCCGCCGGTCCGGAAAGAATCGTTTCACAGGGGTATTGCAGTGCATTTCGCAGCGGCATGGTACCGCCATCGGCTTTGAGGATATCCAGAGGAACCTGATCCAGATTTCGGTCCGCCATGGCTCTTTCAATATCCCGGGCAAAAGCCGTCCAGGGTGTGCGGGTCATCAGTGAATAATAGGAGGTAGCGATGCGGCGCAAAAAGTTCAGCTGCCCTGCCAGTTCAGAGCCGATGCCTACTTCCGCCTCCGGATACACTGCCTTGATCATCGTTCGTACGCTCTGTTCATGCTGGGCGTTGCGATTGGAGAATTTACCCACCACCGCGATTTTGCCGATTCCGGCGGCGCGAATGGCTGCCGCCGTGGTCTCTATTTCAGCTTGATTTATTTTTTCCGTTTCCCTTCCCCGAAAATCCATACTGCCTTGGACGATGTAGGTGTGAGGAAAGCGCAGCAGATACTCCGGCGGCAGTCCGGGGCCGGGTATAAGTACCAGCGCCGGTGGTTCGCCCCGGTTAGTGGCTAAAAGATTAGTCACCAACGTCGTACTTAAGACAATTCTCTGAATACTTTGGCTGCCCTGGTCAAGCAGCAGCCGATCCAGCACCTCCAGCAGAGTGAACTGCAGTTGTTCATTGCTGGTAGGTACTTTTACGCTTCGCACCACCTCGGAGTGCTGATTGTCGAACAGTACCCCGTCGGTAAAAGTTCCGCCCACATCAATGCCGATCAACATGATTCTCACCTCCTGCGTTTTTCCTGCCAACGGTAAAGGATCATCAAGGCCTCCCGGGCGTTAAGATTATCCAGATCCAGATGATCCAACTCTTCCAAAATTTCGTTGGGCTCTTCCCCAAACAGACTGATTTGCTGCACCACCGCCTGTCGGGCCGGTTTTTCCAGGTTCTCCAAGGTGGCCAGGACTTCGTAGGCACGATCGATTACCGCCCGCGGCAGACCTGCCATCTGGGCCACATGGATGCCGTAGCTTTTATCGGCTTTGCCCGGCAATACTTTCTTTAAAAAAGTGACCGTGCCCGCCGACTCCATTACCGACACGGACAAATTCACGATGCCGCTTTTCTCTTCCGCTAGCCGGGTAATTTCGTGGTAATGGGTGGCAAACAGGGTGCGAGCCTTTACTTTGTCATGGATGTATTCGCTGGCCGCCTGGGCAATGCTCAGCCCATCATAGGTACTGGTGCCGCGGCCGATTTCATCCAAAATGATCAAGCTGTTGGCAGTGGCATGGTTCAATATGTGAGCCAGTTCCACCATCTCCACCATAAAGGTGCTCTGCCCCGCCGCCAAGTCATCCGCGGCCCCCACCCGGGTAAAAACCCGGTCGACGATGCTGACCTTGGCTTCGCCTGCCGGAACAAAGCTGCCGATCTGGGCCATAATATTAATCAAGGCCGCCTGGCGCATATAAGTACTCTTACCTCCCATGTTGGGACCGGTAATAATGGCAAAACGATTGTCCCGGCTGTCCAGCAGAATATCGTTGGGAATAAAGCGGATATTTTGCAACGATTTTTCCACTACCGGATGACGTCCCCCCTTGATCTCCAAGCGACCGTCGCGAGAGAGCTGCGGACGGACGTAATCATTCATATAAGCGACTTGCGCCAGTGCCAGCAGACAGTCGAAATCCGCTACCGCTTTGGAACTGGCCTGGATGGCCGGAATAAACGGTTCCAGCTTTTGCTTGATCTCCACAAAGCAATCGTATTCCAGGACGCATAATTTGTCGTAGGCGCCCACGATTTTGTCTTCGTAATTCTTCAATTCTTCGGTTATGTAACGTTCGGTGTTCACCAGCGTTTGCTTGCGGATGTAATCAGCCGGCACCATGTTTAAATTGGATTTGCTGACTTCGATATAATAACCGAAGACTTTATTATAGCTGACTTTTAGATATTTCATACCGGTGCGGGCCTTTTCCCGATTTTCATAATCCAGCAGGAAATCCTTGCCCTGTGCGCTCAACGCTTTCAGTTCGTCAATTTCCGGCCGGTAGCCGCGTTTGATAATGCCGCCCTCCCGTACCGTCAGCGGCGCTTCTTCGTCGATGGTGGACTCGATTATGGCATGTACCTCCGCCAACTCGTTCAGTCCGGCTATCTCCCGGAGAATGTCGCTGCGGCTGTCCGACAGGACTTCTTTAATGGCGGGCAGCAGCGCCAGCGATTGTTTCAACGCCAGCAGATCCCGAGGGTTTAACAACGGGCTGCCCAATTTTCCGCATAGCCGCTCCAGATCGTAGATTTTATTGACCGTATCCCGCCCGGACTGCCGCAGGCCTATGTTGGAAAACAGTTCCTCCACGCCGTCCAGTCTTTTCTCGATCGCTTCCATATTCATCAGCGGCTGTTCCAGCCAGCGGCGCAGATTGCGTTTACCCATGGGCGTGCGGCAGTGATCGAGGACGTCCAGCAGCGACCCTTCTTTGCGGTTTTGCCTGATGGTAGCGGTCAATTCCAGATTGCGGCGGGTAAAACTGTCCAGCTCCATATAATCGCTGCTCTGATAAATTTGCAGGCTGTCCAAATGCAGCAAACGGCTTTTCTGGGTATTATATAGAAAACTGATGATCATAGCCGCTGCCTGCATACCGGTATGATATCCGGAAATGCCCCAGTCGTCCAAAGATTCCTGTCCGAAGTGATCCGCCAGTATTTGGCGGCTGTGCTCCGGATCCAAATCCGGTTCCGGATAATCGGAAAATAAAAAGTCGCTGCCCAGGGGCTGGTCTTCCCATAGGGAATTGTGGGTCAGCCGGGCGGAAAGCAAGCACTCCGCCGGAGCTACCCGCTGCAGCTCCGCCTGCAGGTCCGCCAGGGCGTTCCTGCCCTTCATCTCTGTCAGCTTAAATTCCCCGGTAGAAATATCTATATAAGCAAAACCGATGGTATCCTCGACCATATCTACCGCCGCCAGATAGTTGCTGACGCCTTCATCCAGCATGAAATCTTCCAGTATCGTACCGGGGCTGATGATGCGGATGACTTCGCGCTTGACGATGCCGCTGGCCTGCTTTGGATCTTCGACCTGTTCGCAGATGGCCACCTTATAACCGCGGCTGATCAGACGCGGCAAATAATTATTGACGGCATGGTAGGGTATCCCGCACATAGGGATTTTCTGCTGCAAGCCGCCGTCACGAGCGGTTAATACTATTTCCAGCTCTCGTGCCGCCAGTACCGCATCCTCAAAGAACATTTCATAGAAATCACCCAGTCGGAAAAATAGTATCGCATCTTGGTGCTGCGCTTTGACTTCCAGATATTGCTCGATCATGGGTGTGAATTTGGACAAACCGACCCTCCCTCTCCCTATGAGAAAAGGCTGGATCTAGCGATCAAGCCTTTTAAACCATACATTAACATACTTGATTCCACTGCCAAAAATTATAATTCGTGCGTTGAATATATAAACATTCCATCACCAGACTCCGCATGGGAAACATCCAGTGTTCCCCCAGGCGGCGCCAAGTGCTCTTCCATGTTTATACATTCAACCTGGTTTTCGCAGGGAAATCATACTTTGATTATTGCTACATCATACCGCAACCGCCCCCGCAGGATTCGCAGCCGGATGAACAGGAATCATTACCGGAAATGGCCTGATTTAATGCAAAATATACGCCCTGCATCAGGTTGTCAAACTTTTCCTGTACGTTGATCAGTTCCTGAATCAAGGCATTGTTATTGATTTCCTGCTCCATGATCTCGATGTGATTTTCTTCGGCCGGAGTAACCGCCATGCCGTCCCGTAGTTTGTTCTCCATTTGCGTCTGGGCTTCCTGATAACGCACGATCAGATCATAGGATGCAGTATCGGCACTCAACTTCGACTGCATCTCTTTCAACTCATCGACTTCTTTGGACTGCGAAATCGCATTGCCCAATTCGAAAGCCATTCTGATAATTTCTTCTGTAGTCATAGATATAACCCTCCTAACCCTTTTGGGTAATCTTGATTATTTTCGCTTTCTGCGGACAAAGTCCAAATGAACCATGTAAGTGTACTGTATCATTCACATTTCGGCAAATGACTTGTCTGAATTTCCATCTGCTGCGTTGTCGTCAATCGCAATACGTCCAGTATTGCGATTGACGACCCCTTGCCCTGCAAAAATTTCCCTCGACAAATAATATGCGGACTTAGGGTTGACAGAGTACTACTTCGGCAATTCTCCAAAAATCGAAAATGTCTTCCCTGCAGTTATTTTAACATTAATTTGCCGGCCAATTAAATCCTCTGAACCAGAAAATATTACAATATGATTGGTACGGGTTCTTCCGGTAAGCTTTTCCGGATTGGTCTTGCTGGGCCCGTCCACCAGTATCTCCAGCGTTTTGCCCTCCAACTCCCGGTTCTTCTGCAGGGCAATATCATACTGCACCTGATTAAGGCGCATCAATCTTTCCTGTTTGACCGGCAGTTCGATCTGGTCGGTAAAGGACGCCGCCCGGGTACCGGTACGAACCGAATACATGAAGGTGAAAGCGGCATCGAAACGTACCCGCCTGACCATGTTCAAAGTATCCTCAAAATCGGTGTCGGTCTCGCCTGGGAATCCAACGATCAAATCGGTGGTTATGGCTGCGCCGGGTATACGGGTTCGTATTTTTTCCGTCAGTTCCAGGTAGTGTTCACGAGTGTAGCCGCGGTTCATACGCTTCAACACACTGTTGCTGCCGGCCTGCAATGGTACATGGATATGTTCGCAGATTTTATTGCCGTCGGCAATTGTTTCAATCAACGCATCGGATATGTCTTTGGGATGGGACGTGGTAAAACGGATACGTTTCAGACCTTCTACCCGGTCAGCCCGTTGCAGTAATCCGGCAAAATCCATAATCTCGCTGGCGCCGCGTCCGTATGAGTTCACATTTTGACCCAGCAGGGTCACCTCTTTAAATCCCATTGCGGCCAGTTCTTCCAGTTCTCTGATGATATCCCCGGCGTTACGGCTGCGCTCCCGGCCGCGGGTGTATGGAACGATGCAGTAACTGCAAAAATTATTACAGCCGTACATGATGTTGACAAAAGCGCTGAGTCCTTCTGCCCTGGTGGAAGGCACGTCTTCAATAATCTCACCGTGACGATCCCAGACTTCAATCACCTGTTTTTCACCATCATGGAAACGGTCCAGCAGCTCCGGCAATTGATGCAGGTTGTGGGTTCCGAATACGATATCCACACCCCGTCGTTTCAGTTTTTGCGTCACTTCCGGTATTTGCGCCATGCAGCCGCCGAAGGCGATGATCATCCCAGAGCGGCTGCGTTTTAACTTATTGACTTCGCCCAGCTTGCCGTAAACTTTATTTTCCGCCGAGTGACGCACGCTGCAAGTGTTGAACACCACCAGGTCCGCCTCATCCAGAGGCGCCGGCACATATCCTTTCTGCTCCAGCAAGCCTCCGATTATTTCCGAATCGCGGCAATTCATCTGACAACCATAGGTTAGTATATGATATCCTCCGACGGAGAACGTAGATTGCTTCATATTTATATAACC
>DATMYB010000449.1:0-4698 GCA_035561215.1 Syntrophomonas sp.
TTTATATCCTTTCTCATAAACGCTTTTAGATGATTGGAATGAAAGTGAGATTATTTTGCCATTATCTTCGGCTTTTCCAAAATTTCGGTAATGTAGCGCTTGTTTAATAGACTGACATCCTTCTTTCATTCAATTCCGGACAGCTCCTCTTGCTCAGAGCTCCAGTCCGGGAACTTTTTTGCATTCGGTCACTCGCATGTATGTTCCGAGCATTCCCATGGCTTTCATCATATTGCCCTCAAGAGTAAACGTACCTGCCATAAGACCCTTCTTGGGATTCAGTTCCCCTTTGAGAACCTTTACATAATCCGGGTAATCTCCAAAAGTTCTGAATAAAGCACTGGGTATGCTGTCCTCCCCCTCGCCATGCTTAAATTGCGCAATCAGGCCGTTTTCCAATTTGAATAAGCACCAGATTGTCCTGTTGCCTTCAAAATTTTCATACACTTCAACCAGCTCCGTACTTAAATTACTCGCTTTTGAGAATTCGTCTCTACATCGTTTTTCAAACTCTATAAACCATTCTTCACTTAAAAATTTCATTGAATTAATCCTCCATTATTTTTTATTTCGGGGTTTCCTTCCCTAGGCAATTTGTGCAATCACGGTATGGCATGGCACAGTCTCTTCTTCTTGTATAAGGATTTTTGACAACGTTCCGTTGACTTTCGACTCAATCTGATTTGTCAGCTTGTCTGTCTCCACATCACAAAGGACATCACCTTCTGTGACAGGATCGCCTTCCTGCTTATACCAGTGGGTAATCGTCCCTTCCTCCATGGTAAGTCCAAGCTTTGGCATAATCACGTTTACCAATTTCTCACCTCCAATCATGTTTACCTGTATATCTACAAGCAAAATTTATACCCGGAGTTTTTCGGCCTAAGTCGGCAATCAGTCTTATCATTTTGATACACATCAAGACACTTTAGCATCTTTGTGTTGCAAAATGAGTCATTTGGTGTTATGCTGATTTCATCAAAATCTGCCTGACAGGAGGTGCAAGCTGTGACAATGCCAAAAAGTACTATGCCTAAGGGGGCCATCGATAGAAATACCCTGGCCGCGGTTTATCAGGATGAAATATCCGAATACATACAGAGATTGGATGAGCTCGGCGCCGCACGGCAAAATTTTATTGAAAAAGAGGTAATCGGGCCCTGCGTGCGTCCTGAAATTGCAGAGTCCTGGAAGCGGTGCAAATCTCTGAAGCTGTCTGCAAGGCAGTCCAGGAATCAATATTTATCAAACGAGGCCTTAAAGGATACGCTGAAGAAAAATACATTTTTGATAAATGTCTCTTCGCCAATATTGCATTCAGTCCATGAAAACCTGATAAACGCCAGCTATCTTTGCGTGGCCTTTTTAACCGATCGTGAAGGGATTATTCTTGATTGCATCTATCACGAGGCGCTGACTGAGGAACTGGAACTGATGGGTATGAAAGCGGGTTCCATATGGCAGGAGCAATATGTGGGTACAAATTCCGTATCTCTTGCACTCCATAACAATCAAAACTTTTATACCTTCGGTCCCGAGCATTATATGGATGATCATACACAGATAAACTGTGTGACGGCATTGATTCATAACAACGACGGGGAGGTTGCAGGAACAATAACCATATCCTTCTATAAAGAATTTTTTAATGATCTTATGATGGTAGTTTTTTCAACAGCTTCTGATCTTATCGAAAAACAGTTTTTAAATTTCAGGAACATGAGGATTGCCGAATATACGTTCAATAATATGACGGAAGGCATGCTGATCCTTGACTCGCACATGAATGTGACCCAGATGAACAAGAAATTCCTTCAGCTCTTAAAATCAAATAACGTACATGCGAGCGATTTAGATATCCATATGCTTTTTAAAGATATTGATTTTGACCTTTTGCGCTGTGACACACATCTTCACACGCAGATTCCGGAAACCTTCCTGAGCTACAAAAGCGTTTATTCCCGTGTAAGTGCAGACATATACCGTATCGAAGCTTATGGTACGGTTGATGGTTTCGTCATTCTGTGCCGTGATATCAACGATATCATCGCCCTGTCACAGCAGTTTACCAGCAGTGCGACAACATTTCATTTTGATACAATCGTAACGAAGGACCCTCAGATGCTTGCCCTTATCGAGGAATGCAAACAGGCGGCAAAATATAAATATCCTATCCTGCTGGAAGGCGAAAGCGGAGCGGGTAAGGAAGTCTTCGCACAGTCTATCCACAATGCAAGCGGGCGCTCAAGCAAGCCTTTTATCGCGGTAAACTGTGCCGCTTTGCCCATAAGCCTTGTGGAAAGCGAGCTCTTCGGCTATGAAAAGGGCTCCTTTACAGATGGACTGTCAACGGGAAAGGCCGGCAAATTCGAGCAGGCAAACGGAGGAACCATATTCCTCGACGAAATCGAGGAATTGCCTTTGGACGTGCAATCCAAACTGCTTCGCGTACTGGACAATTACCGAGTCACCCGAATCGGCGGCAAAACTGAAAAAAAGCTTGATATCAGGGTAATCGCTGCAACCAACCGGGACTTGTATGAAAGTGTCCAGAATAAAAATTTTCGAGAGGACCTGTTCTATCGTATTAATGTGATGAATTTTAAAATTCCTCCCCTGTCAAAACGTCTCGGCGATATCCCGTTGCTTATTGATCACTTTCTTAATCATTTGAACCTGGAAAACCGGGGAATAGACAAAATTATGAGCCAGGATTGCATAGACGCATTGTGCATGTATTCCTGGAAGGGGAATGTCCGTGAACTGCAGAATGCCGTTACACGGTCGTACTACCTTTGCAATGATACGGTCATAACCAGATCCCACCTTCCAGCCTCCTTTAAAACAGTTGAAGCTCAGGCTTATCCCGAACAAGCGATGCCGACACGTGCCAATGTTGAATACGAACTTATACGAAAGGCCCTGATCGCGTGCAGCGGCAACATCTCCGCAGCGGCGGATCAAATACGGATGTCGCGTGCGACCTTCTACCGTAAACTAAAAAAATATGACATAAAATATTAGTCTTATAGTCTGACGCCTTAATTTATGCCGAAAAAGGCTGCTATGAGAGGTGATTTAAGTGAAACTGGCTCCGCAAACGACGCAGCAGCAACAGCTGCAGCTAAATACCGTCATGCAGCATTCATTGAAAGTGCTTTCCATGAATGAAGAAGCATTGTCTGAATACATTCGTTCGGCAGTGGACTCAAACCCTTTAATTGAAGTAGAATGGAGCGGCTCGTCTCCCAGGGAAGGGGATCACATGTCCGCCTATATGAAACATTCCTCTTTGATGTATAATATTGAAGAAGACCTGCATTTACAGCTGCGAATGGCGACCAATATCAAATGGGCGTTACAGGTGGGGGAGTTTCTAATTTGCTCCCTCAATGAAAACGGTTATCTGGATACAAGTATAGATGAAATATCCCGGCTGACTAAAATTCAGCCAAAACGAATCAAGCAGGTACTGCAACTGATTCAATCCTTTGATCCTGCCGGCGTAGGGGCAAGAAATCTGCGGGAATGTCTGTTTCTGCAATTAAAAAGGCTGCCCCTGAAAAACGAAATCGCCTTAGATATTGTTCGGTACCATTTTAATGATTTTGTAGGGAAAGAATTTGACGATATTGCAGAAAAGCTGAATTGTACACTCAACGACGTAGAAAAGGCAGCGCTTGAGATCGCAGGTTTAAATCCTCGCCCCATATCTGGCGGCGTCAGCATGCCAATCATCTATAAAACACCCGAAATTTTAGCGCGAATCGAGGAGGATGAGCTCATTGTAGAGCTTCTTCAAAGGTTACCCAAGCTTTCCGTCAGCGCTTTACCCTCCGATTATCTTCGTGAATGTGATCCGATACAACGTCAGCGCATGAAGGATCACGCTCAAAATGCCCGCGAGCTTATTTACAGCATTGCACAGCGTCAGCGTACGCTGCTGCGCGTGTCAAAGCAGATTGTCCAAATGCAGCGTGATTTTTTTATATATAACAGGCCTGTGTCTGCGTTGACACTGGCGGATCTGTCAAATGAGCTCAATATTTGCCAATCCACTGTAAGCCGCGCAATCAGTGGGAAATATCTGCAATTTGGAAATAAGATTTATTCCTTTAAAAATTTTTTTCCTTCGCGGACTGCTTCCGGCAATTCAAGCGTACAGGTCAAGAGTCTGATAAAAAGCTTAGTTAGAGGGGAACAACCCTTACATCCTCTCAGCGACGTACAAATCACCCGCTATTTTCAAAATATTGGTCTGCGGATTTCACGGCGCACCGTTACGAAATATCGCAATGAACTGGGCATTGCCCCAGCGCCCGAACGGCATCCGCCACCGCGCACCGAATAAAAGCAAACTGCGCATCGATTGATGCATAATGCACAGCGAACTCCTTTGGCCTTGTTTGCCGCAATAGAAATTCCGATGCCTGTCCCGCAAGCAATAATGCCTCTCTCCGCATCACCATTTTCAAGGCCGCCGTGATCTGCGGCTAGAGCAATTTTCATAACGTACCTCCTGGTATTATTCTATGTTCATTGCGGTCAAGGGATAAAAGGAAGCCTGGAATCAGAACACAGCGGATGGCAAATTCGAAGTAGAAATGAGCAGATGAGTTGAACCCGTTTATTGTAAACGGCAAACGCGAAAGAAACCGGCATTTACTTTCCCGGATATAAAACCAATACCTTATGGTC
>DATMYB010000450.1:0-5231 GCA_035561215.1 Syntrophomonas sp.
AAATAAAACAGGTATAAAATATACCCGTGACACGGACAATAGGATCAAATCGGAGGTGGATAATAATGAACGCGTTGATCGTTTTAGCTCATCCCAATCCCCAAAGTTTTAATCATGCGGTGGCGCTGGCCGTAAAAGACGAACTGGAGAAAAACGGCGCCAAGGTCGAATTCAAAGATCTTTACCAAATGGGCTGGAACCCCTGCTTAAATCAAGCGGACTTTAAAGGCTATCATGATGGCAATCTGCCTGAAGACGTGATCACCGAGCAGGCGGCGGTAAAGGTGGCTGATTTGATCGTAATGGTAGCGCCGGTATGGTGGACCTCGGTTCCCGCCATAATGAAAGGTTACATGGATCGCGTTTTCAGTGTTGGTTTTGCTTATGAATATACCCCCACCGGACCCCGGGGAAAGCTGGGGGGGAAAAAGGGAGTGTTTATCACCAGTTCCGGAGCGGATGAAGCCGGCGCCAATGCCAATGGAATGACGGCGGCGCTGAAACGGACGCTGGTGGATGGATTCTTTGGTTTCTGCGGCTTCAGCCAATACCGCCATAAGAATCTTTTCGCGGTAACTATTGTAAAGGACGAGGATCGCCGCCAAATGCTGGAGGATGTTCGTAAATTTATTCGCGAGAGCATGTAAAACATGATCCCGGCGGCCAAACCATAAAGGCAGATTTTAAAGCTGTAGCCGTGATTGAATCGCGCCCTGTCAAGTAGACAGAAGAAGAAATAAAACCTTTTCCTAGTAGTCTGTTACATCTAAAAGTTCATTTTATCCGGCGAGATAAATTCTCGCAGGGGAAGGGGTCGTCGTTTGTAATACTGGACGTATTGCCATCGACGACAACGCACCCATGCGAGAATTTAGCCGGCGGGAATTAAAGTTTTAGGTGTAACAGACTACTAGGCTCCATTGATAAGCTCCCCTTGGGGTAGTCCTGAATCTTTGTTATTTCAGGTGTCTGCTCAAAGGGGCTCAAAGGGGAGCTTATCAGTTAATCGGGTCCGTTTTTTATGGGGCTGTACCGGAAAATAATAGAAAAATGGGAACGGCATAGAACGGTTTTACATATATTACAATGAGCGGCTGAATAAATGCCTATAAAAACAATAGCAGGTGAAAGGAGGATAACGATGCCAAGACATCACTATCGTATAGACTGCGGATGCGGTCGTGTAACGCCGCGCAGACGTAATCGTGCAGAAAGCACACGTGATCGTGTAGCCGGCGTAAGCACACGTGTAGTGTACAGACGCGCAAGGAGACCAGTTTCATGCAGAAAGAGTTCAGGAGACTACACCGTTCATGTTAATGATTGGGACCGGTGCGGAGGATGGCACCACAGCAGCAACTGTTGTGTAGTGGTTATGCCCATGCAAATGCCGCACAGACCTTGGGGGGATCCTTGTCACGGTTGGAATGATTGGGGCCCGCAACCCTTCCAGCAGGAAGTGTAGGATTAGATAAGCGAGGTAAGGCGACTCACAACAGCACAGGATACCTCTATGGAGAGGCAATCAATAAGCCAGGTCCTGATTCGGCCGGTCCGAATCAGGACCTGGCCGGTTTCATGGTCATATCCTCGGTATGACCATCCCATTTAATTTTCAGCGTGTAGACTGCATCCCCGGTAGGAATACCTAAGTTGTCGGAGGTTCCCCAAGGCAGATAATAATCCCCGCCGCTCTGTCTGAGAATATTACTCCCGCTTTCATTACGGCTGCCGCTGCCGTTGGGAGAGGTGTACTCATAGCTAATCGATTTGATTGATTTTGGATTGTTTCCCAGGTATTTTATTTTCCATTCGCCTTGGGAATCCTGCGCGATATGCAAAGCGCCGCTGTTGTCCTTATACCGGTATTGAAAATAGCTTACGGTGAGCCGCGCGTCCCAGGCGGCGCCGCCGGCAGTAAAAACCGCGGTCTTGGTTTCGTTCAGCGCCGCTACTGCTTTCTGTAGCCGGGCAGTTTCCGTTACCAAATCGGTTATAAGTTCGGATGAGGCAAGGGATTTGCTTAAATTGCTGCTGAAATAATCCCCGTAATAGGTCATATCAACCAGGACAAAATTTTTAGCGGTGTAACCCCGGACGGTCCATTTTTCCGGCAAGTGCAGCGTAGTAGAAATACTGCCGGTAATTTGTTGCCCGGATTCCACCCGCTCCGCAATAGAAGAGTATTCATACAGCAGCAATAGATGCTGGTCCGGGTTGACGGCGAAAATCACAGGCTGCAGGCCGTTAACAGCATAATCGGCAGGAACCAGCTGATTCGTTGGGGTGAGCGTTAATCCCGTTGACAGCAGGGCCTGTTTGACTTCATCCAAAGCCAGGGGTACTGCGTTGGGAATCGTGGTGTTCTGTTCAGTCTTTGCAGTCTGTGAATAATCAGAACGTGAAGTAATAAAGGTACAGCCGGCAAGAAAAACCAAAGCCAAAAGCAGTACCGATAAAAAATATTTTCTTCCCATGCAACAATCCCCCACTTCTATCGATAAAAGGAATACGTCGGGTTAAAGGAGGAACTTGCAGTTATGGTTGAAGATGGCAGGTAATATTTAGAGACTAAGCCGACCATGAAGCAGTCACCTCCGACCATAGTGACAAGAGCTCCTAATCGCCTCTCTGACACAGTTATTGAATTTCCATGAATAAAAAGACTACGGACAAGAATTTGCAGGCTTATAAGGGATTTAAGAAGCTAGTGCTCTGTTAAGCCTAAAACTTCAATTCCCGTCGGCCAAATTTTCGCAGGGCTGCGTTGTCGTCGATCGCAATACGTCCAGTATTACAAACGACGACCCCTTCCCCTGCCTCGCCGCTCTTCATGGCGAGAATTTTTCTCGACGGATAAAATAAACTTTTAGATGTTACCCTTATAAGCCGGAGTGATCCAACAGGTTCTGAATACCAGCGTAAATTTCCCGCAGCGGCAGGTTGTGGCGGCGAGCGATGGCCTGGCAGTCTTCGAATTCAGCCTTTTTGAAAGTCGTGCCGTCTTCGGCCTGAGCGACTTTGATCCGGACCGGTCCCCACGGGGTGGACAAGGTCTCCAAGCGGCGCGGCAACACCATGCGCTGTTGATAACGGCAGCGAACTCCCAGGGTGCCGGTTTCCCGCATCAATAGGCGGCTCAATTCTTCGGCTGCCCCGCACACGGCGATGATCGTAATTAGGTTCCCGGGGCGGTTTTTTTTCATATAAACCGGAGTGGTAAAAATATCCAGTGTCCCCGGATGTTCCAGGCAAAGGCGGTAGAGATGGGTAAAAATCTCCGGATTTAGGTCGTCCACTTCGGTTTCCAGCACCGCAATCGTCTCCCCTGGGGACATATTGACGGCTTCGGCACGGATCATGCGCAACAGATTGGGAACGTTGTCGTCACGAATATGGGAACCGGCGCCATAACCAATGGACAGGGGCGTAAAAATGGCAGGGGTAGAGTGGTCTTTAACCAAATGGGTCAGCAAAGCTGCTCCGGTAGGGGTTACCAGCTCGACCTTGGCGTTGGAAAACGCACAGGGATAACCCTGCAGCAGCCTAGCAGCAGCCGGTGCGGGCAAGGGGTAACGCCCGTGGCGCATATCGAGGAGGCCGCCGGCCCAGGGCAGCGGGGAAGCGAAAACTTGCTCAGTCCCAAGGCTTTCAAGGCATAAAAAAGCGCCGACCACGTCCACGACGGTGTCAACGGCACCGATTTCATGAAAATGTACCTGGGATACGTCGATGCCATGCACCAGCGCTTCCGCTTCGGCCAACTGACGGAACACGGACAGGGATTTATTTATAATATGCTCCGGAAGAGAACTGTCGAGCAGCAGCGACTCGATTTGAGGCAGGTGCCGCAGCGGCGGGGCCTTTACTGGCTCCACTTTGAAGGCGGTGCAGCTTATACCCTGAATCACCTGTTTATTAGCGGCCAGCTTGGCCTCCAGCCTTAGCGCGTCGATACCTTCCTGCAAAAAGTCAAAGGACGCGCCTCCGTCCAGCAGTGCTCCGATTAGCATATCGCCGGATATTCCTGAAAAACAATCCAAATATATAAATTTCATGGCTCATCTCTCCCGTTTTAAAGCTGTCTTCCGACCGGAGCCGGTTTACTCTCCGGGGAAGTGATCGCCCTGGAGAGATTATTTACCATTATAACCATTCGCCAGAGGATGAGCCAGCCTACTCAATTTACCGATTTATAGAGATCGTCTTCTCTGTTTTTATAGCTTTCGAAATTAAGATGGGCCACTAGAATACCGCGAGCGATGATTTCAGCCATACGATAGACCAAGAAAAGCCGGGTATTTTGCAGCACCATCTGCTCCAGATAACCGCCTACGTTGACCACCCCGGAAATATGAAAATCGCCCACTTCCGGCAGATCTTTGTTCAAAGCCGTCCCTGGCTTTAAACCTCCTTGGCGGACATTTATGAAACCAATGCGGCTGGAGTTGCCCAGGCTGGCATCAATTGCCACCGTCAAAGGATTCTTGTAGCGCTCGGCGATCTGCTGCATAACTTGGGCCAGGTTGGTGGCGTGTACCGGCTGCTCCAAAGTTCCGTATACGTGCGGATGCAGCGAGGTGGACTGTAAACGGGTGCCGACCATGGGTCCCAGGCAGTCGCCGGTGGCGCGGTCGGTGCCGATGCATATATATATGACGTCTTTTTCAAACAGAGGATTCATATTAATTAAGTGGTTGTAAACCGTACTCTTTAAATTGCCGAAGCAGGCAGGGTCTTCAAAATGGCTGGAAAATTGGCCATCCGGCTCAGTTGTAAGAATGCTCATCGCTACCCCCTGGATAAAATAGTTTATTTTTACTGTTGCCATTTTGGAGCGGTTTTATGCCGGGGATGGCAGTTAGTAGTCTGTCAACCCTAATTCCACAATTCCTTGTCGGTTAAATTTCTGCAGGGCTGCTCGTCAATCGCAATACGTCCAGTATTGCTCAATTCTCTGCCTTGCCCTGCAGAAATTTTCCTCGACAAAATAATATACGGACTTAGGGTTGACAGAGTACTAGTTGGTTAGTTGAATGTACAAACATTCCGTCGCCAGACTCCGCATGGGAAACACCAAGTGCTCCCTCATGTGTATACATTCAACATGATTAAATCAGGTTTTTGCAGGGGAATCAATTACTCGTACTCTGTTAGACCTAACACTTTCATTCCCGCCGGCTAAATTTCCGCAGGGCTGTGTTGTCGTCGATCGCAATACATCCAGTATT
>DATMYB010000451.1:0-3604 GCA_035561215.1 Syntrophomonas sp.
ATCTTACCTGGGATGGCAGCTGATTTTAACATAATTGTCCCTCCTTAGACTAAATCTCCTTTATACTGCCCAACTGGTATCACGGATGGCTCGATTCCCGACATACCGCGCAGCAATTGCTTGCACCAGAGTACACTTTAGGGGCCTCACCCCTCAATCGCTTAACACGGCCTGTAAAAGCTCTATAGATAATCAATGTATTCCGTATTTGTTTAATTTCTCGTAGAACGCAGAGCGGCTTAAATTCAGCATTCTGGCCGCAGCGCTCTTGTTGCCCTTGGTCTTTTGCAGGGCTTCAATAATAATATTTTTATCGACATCGGAAAGCGCGGATCGATAATTTGAAGGTTCCAATTTTTTCGCCTCCGGCTGAAATATATGGGCGGGCAGGTGTTCAACCCCGATTTGGCCTTCCCAGGCATAATTGGCGGCTCTTTCTATAGCGTTCTCCAACTCCCGTATATTTCCGGGCCAGGAATGTCTTTCCAAAACATGGCATGCTTCCCGCTTAATGCCGGTAATGTGAGAGCCCAAAATGTTATTGTATTTTTCGATAAACTTGTGGGCCAGGGGCAGGATATCCTCAAATCGTTCCCTGAGTGGGGGCAAATGAAACTCTATTACATTTAATCGATAAAAAAGGTCTTCGCGAAAAGCTCCTTTTCGTATGGCTTCACGTAAATCCTTGTTGGTGGCGGCAACGATTCTGACATCAACGGTTTGCAAGCTGGTTCCGCCCACCCGCATGAATTGTTTTTCCTGCAAAACCTGCAATATTTTAACCTGAACCGAAAGGGGCATATCCCCTATTTCATCCAGGAATATAGTGCCCTTATGGGCCTGCTCAAAGTAGCCGGGCTTGCCTTTTTGGGAGGCGCCGGTAAAAGACCCCGGGGCATAGCCAAAAAGTTCAGATTCCAAAAGGGTTTCCGGAATAGCTGCACAATTTACCTTGATAAACGGATGCTTGGAGCGGGGGCTGGAGGCGTGTATGGCCCGCGCAAACATGTCCTTGCCCACGCCGCTTTCTCCGGTCAGAAGTACGGTGGAGGTGCTGCGGGCAATACGTAGAGCTTCGTTTTTCATATTGTTGAATTCGGCATTATTAGAAATTATTTGTTCGAATCGGCTTTCGCCGCCTTTTTTCTCCAATTCACTGCGATAGTAGTTTACCTGTTGTTTCAGCGACAGCAATTTAGTGGCGATTTCTTCGGTCAAAATATTATCGTCAAGGTATATGGTGCTGACCACGCCGACAATTGTAAAGTGATCGTCTTGGGCTTTCTTAATGGGTATATGGGATATGATGCATTTCTTGTTGCCAATAATGCATTCGGTTATCTCCGGCAACCCGTTTTTCAGCGCATGTCCGGCGCCTTCATTCTTTAGTATTTCAGCTATCTGTTTGCCAACAATGTTCTGCGACGTTTTAAACAGCAATTCGCTGGCCCGCTTATTTACATATTTTACCTGCCCGGAAACATCAGAAACCAGGATGCCATCGGATGTGGCATTGAGCACACCCTCCAGAGTGGTGTGCATATCCTTGACCATCTCCAGTTCATGGGCAATCTTTTCAACATCCGATGTATCCAAAAGAGTGATAACGGTGCCAATATAAAAACCATCTTCATAAATAGGTATCTGGTTCACGATCACCGGAAGAGACCTTATTATATGCTTCACGCCCAGCAGCCGTTTTTGCATTATATTGATTTCAGGCAGGACTTCCTTCAAGTGCTTGCCTTTGACATTGGAGAACTGAAGGCCGAACATTCCTTCAGCAGCCGGGTTAAGCCGCAAAATATAGCCCTTGTTATCTACAATGACTACCGCTTCATAGTTGGCATTGAAAAGGGATTCCAGGATGGCTGACGATTTGATAATGACATTCATGCTCTCCCGGAGATATTCCAAGGTTCCAATTAGACCCACCACTTTGCCTGAACGGTCGACAACTACCACGTAGTCCACCTTGCTGCGCGTTACCCGCACTACCAGGGACACTTCGTCATATGTCAAATCGGCTGATACAAATACCGGGTTGTACACGACATACGGTCCACAGGCATCATCCAGGCCGGCTCCGTTTTGTAAAGCTTTATACAGCCTTTTCTTGGGGAAAACGCCGATCAGCTTTTCCTCCTCATCTACTACCGGAAGAGTGCTTAATCTGTATTCATTATAGTAGCTGATCACCGTTCGCAGTGTGTCATCCAGGCGAAGCAGTTGAAAATTGGTATTCATCATCTGCTTGACCGTTAACCATGAAGCTGAGTTTAAAGCCTTTGGACTCATTTTTTATCCCTTCCCCCGTTATATACACGCTACAACATTCCGGCGAACAGTCCGCGACCGGCCTCGCCTGTCTAACCGCTGGGAGTTTCTATTATTGGTTAGATTTCCGGTTTCTAAACTATAACGTGTTTCCTCGATCACACATGGAATAAAACAGCCTTTATTGCATAAAACCTCTTAACAGTACAACCTGCCCTCAGTTGACCCCGTAGCGAAGGCTTTGAAACACCCTGGAGTTGGCCTCCTTCTGCTTGATCCAATTTCTATATTTGGAGTCTCCCAGGCAGGTTATCACGATCAGGTCGTCTTTCTTTTTCAATAAAACCACCGAAATACCTCGATACTTTATTTCATAACAGTTTTCATGCGTATTGGGTCGCAGGCAAACCGGCCGACCCTTGGCTACTATCTCTCTAAGCAGTTGGCGGATTCTTTCTGATGATGAGGAATAATCAAACAGCCTTTCCCGGTATCTTTTTATAGCATGTTTTGTAACCAGCACTGACATTTTATCAATTCCTTTTCCAAAGCACTTCATTGCTACAGCCCACCCGGTTAAATCCTATATTGATTTAATTTTGCAAATATTGTGCCAAGACACTGCCGCTGCCCGAGCTGATTGATTGCTATAATTACAAGTCCATATTTTACTACTGCGGCTCACGATAGTTTTTAGTTTTGCTTTTATCTACCTTCGTTCTATTCGAAAGATAAAATTCCTTAAATATGTTTTGGCTTAGTTTCCAGGTTACAGATTTCAACCTGTGCCAAGGGCCGCTGGAGCTAAACTCCAGCGGTCCCCGGGCATTTATATAATGAAGAGGATGTAGTCATAAGTATTCAAATATTACCTCTAAGCATTTGATGCAGCCATTAAAACTGATATCACCCGTGGCAAACCTTTCTCCATAAAAATCGCCCAATAAGTGTCCGGTCATCCGGACAGGTGTATGCTTAGGGGAACAACGATAATGTCCATTTACCTGCTCCCCCGTTTACTACATTGCTCCGCCGGATGGTGGTGATCCGGCGGGCAAAGAGTAAACGGCTTTGTTGAAGAGGATGCGAATAATCTGGTTAGCTGTTAAAAATTTGATGCTGTCCGTTTGGAAACTCCTTGATTATCGACTCCGGTATCCAGTCCGTAACCATATTGTCGATTCGGACCTTAAATCGCAGGGCATTATTTTGTTCCAATTCCATATTACTGAATCCCATAATGGCAACAATAATACCTTCTGCCTCATATTCATTACCGTATGTCTTTAGCACAACCTTCTGATTGAGTGAATAATTACTCATCCTG
>DATMYB010000452.1:0-3135 GCA_035561215.1 Syntrophomonas sp.
CTGTAACATGTGATTATATTTTTTTATAACTGTTGATGGGGAAGTAAAACCACAAAGCCAGCCTCAAAGAGAGCCGGAACAGGTGTGATCCCGGCAGGACATGGAGTGGATAAATGGGCCCCGGAGGGCGGGGTGAAAGGGTTTGTTCCTTAGTAGCCGCCGACGCAGAGCCAGCGTTAAAGGGCTAAGGGTGTGTTGGCACTCTGTGAGCGGATACATGGTATGTATCAATTAAGGTGGTACCGCAGGTTTGATCACCTGTCCTTTGACCGGGACAGGTGTTTTTTAATGGTCTTATGCACAGGTAGCGCCCGATTTTGTCCCATCTCCGCGAATCATGCAGGGAAAAGACACATGCGCTGGCGAATGGAATTGAATTTAAACGAAGGAGGAACCCCCATGAAAAAATCTCTGGCGGCTATGGTCTCGTTGCTGGTTTTGCTGATGGCAGTATCAGGCTGCTCGTCTCAGCCCGCTAAAAACTCTCCCACCGATAACACCGAGAAAAAACAATTGCAGGTGGGCATCGTGCAACTCGTTGAACATCCTTCCCTCGACACGATCCGTACGGAATGTATCGCCCAACTGGCCAAAGATGGGTTCAAGGACGGCGATAACATCGTGATCGATTATCAGAATGGCCAAAACGATCAAACCAATCTGAAAACCATCTGTCAGAAATTTTCCAACAAAAAGTATGACCTGATCATTGCTATCGCTACCTCTTCCGCGCAAGCGGCGGTAGGTGAAACCAGCACGATTCCGGTGGTGTTCGCGGCCTGC
Organism: Syntrophomonas sp.; assembly: GCA_035561215.1. Classification (GTDB taxonomy): domain Bacteria; phylum Bacillota; class Syntrophomonadia; order Syntrophomonadales; family Syntrophomonadaceae; genus Syntrophomonas_B. The sequence goes on from DATMYB010000452.1 coordinate 784, forward strand.
ACTGATCCTATCAGCGCCGGATTGGTTACTGATCTGACCAAACCCGGAAAAAATGTTACCGGCACTTCGGATGCGGTGTCCGCCGCGCAGATCATGGAACTGGCCCAGCGCATCACGCCCGGAATCAAAACCATCGGCGCCTTGTATTCCTCCAGTGAAACCAATTCCATTTCCGTCATAAAGGGGCTGAAGGATTACGCGAAAAAGAACGGTATGACTGTAGTCGAGGCCACAGTAACCAATTCTTCCGAAGCGCAGCAGGCAGCCAGTTCCCTGGCGGGCAAGGTCGACGCCATGTTTACCCCCCATCGACAACACGATTGCTTCTGCCATGCCGATTGTAGCCCAGGTGACTAAACGCGCCAAGATTCCATTTTACGTGGGCGCCGATTCCATGGTTAAAGACGGCGGACTGGCCACCTATGGTGTAAACTACACCCAGTTGGGACAGGAAACCGGCAGCATGGCAGCCGAAATCCTCAAAGGTAAAAAGCCCGGGGATATTCCGGTAAAAACCTGGGATACATTTGATATCTATATCAATCAGGCTACCGCCGACGCTATCGGCGTAACGATCCCCGACGATGTCAAAAAGGAAGCCGTACAAACTTTCAACGAATAAGCAATAATACCAAGGAGTTCTTGCCATGTCTTTTTTGGCCTTTCAGGGTTCGCTGGAACTGGGAATTATCTATGCGATTATGGCACTGGGCGTATTTCTTTCCTTCCGCACCCTTAATATGCCCGATCTAACGGTAGACGGCAGCTTCGTTTTAGGAGCTGCCTGTTCTGCCACTTTTTGCAGTTTAGGGCATCCCGTTCTAGGGATACTGATGGCAGTATTGGCCGGCTGGCTGGCCGGCTCCACTACCGCCCTGCTGCATACCAAACTTAAAATTCAGCCGCTGCTGGCAGGCATTCTGCTGATGCTGGGACTTTATTCCGTAAATCTGCGGGTGTTGGGCGGCAAAGCCAACATTTCTCTGGTCAACCAGGCCACGGTGTTTAAACTGCTGCCCGGGGCGGAACCATACGCCGGGCTGCTGATCCCCGTGCTGATTCTGCTGGTGATGGTGGGGCTGCTGTTTTGGTTCCTGCAGACGCGCCTCGGTCTGGTTTTGCGCGCCACCGGCGACAACGACCAGATGGTGCGAGCAGTGGGGGTAAACACGAATGTCACGATCTTGATCGGCATGGCCTTGTCCAATAGTCTGGTGGCCCTATCCGGCTCTCTTGTAGCACAATATCAAAGTTTTGCCGACATAAGCATGGGGGTCGGGATGGTGGTTATCGGCTTGGCCTCAGTCATTATTGGCGAAGTGCTGTTTGGCATAAACAGTCTGTTGCGGCGGTTGATCGCGGTAGTTTTGGGGGCCATCCTGTATCGCATGATCATCGCCGTCGCTCTGGAATTCGGCATGCCCGCCACTGACTTAAAACTGATTTCAGCCATCATTGTAGCGCTGGCCCTATCTGCGCCGGTAATAAAAGAACGCTGGACAGCCAAGCGGAAAAAATACCGGGTAAAAGGCGGAGGTGGCAGCAATCATGCTTGAAATCCGCAGCCTCAATAAAACCTTTAACCCTGGCACCGGCATGGAAAACCATGCTTTAAAAGACATCGATATGATCCTTGCGGAGGGTGAATTTGTAACCGTCATCGGTGGCAACGGAGCGGGTAAATCCACGCTGCTGAACTGCATCGCCGGCGTGTATGATATCGATACGGGCAGTGTCAGGTTGGACCACATGGATATCACGGCCTGGCCGGAATATAAAAGATCAAGATATCTTGGCCGGGTTTTTCAGGACCCTTTAAAAGGCACGGCTTTTGCCATGACCATCGAAGAGAATCTGGCTATGGCCTGCGCCAAAGGCAAGCCCCGCGGACTGCAGCGCGGCATTGATAAAAACGACGCTCGTCGCTGGCGTGAAAGCCTGGCGCGCCTTGAATTGGGTCTGGAGGATCGTTTGAACCAAAAGGTCGGCATGCTGTCCGGCGGTCAGCGTCAGGCGCTGACCCTGCTTATGGCTACCATCGTAAAACCCCGGTTGCTGCTGCTGGACGAGCATACCGCCGCCCTTGATCCTGCCATCGCCCGGAAGGTTTTGCAGCTTACCCGTGAACTCGTAAATGATTATCAGCTTTCCACCATCATGGTCACCCATAATATGAAAGCTGCGCTTGAATACGGCTCCCGCACGATAATGATGCATGAGGGGCAGATCATTTTGGACCTGAGCGGAACCGAAAGAGAAGCTATGACCGTAGACAAGCTGATTGAACTGTTCGGCAAAAAAAGCGGCACGGAGCTTGATAACGACCGTCTATTACTGGGTTGATAAGTGCAT
>DATMYB010000453.1:0-3661 GCA_035561215.1 Syntrophomonas sp.
ATAACCCGGGATCCGATTGCGGACTCCGGGTTATCTATTGGCAAAAGAATTTAAATTATAAATTTTATCATACCCGATGTGTCATCCTGAACGAAGTGAAGCAACCATAATGGTGACCTTTAGGTCCATGTGTAGTCCCCGGAGGGGGGATATCTTCATGAGATGTCGCATATAGATCCTTCGCTCACGTTCAGGAGGACAAGCACAAAACTCAGAATGTATGCCGGCTAAGATATTTTCATTGCTGATTGTGCCCTGTGTTCATGTTTACATGACGGGTTGGCCGGGCATAAGATCTATCCTATATTTTTCAATCAATTTTGGGGTTACCATGGGATCATATTTTTCCGACAGGTACTGGGTGCATCCGGCAATCATCGGTGCAGCGCACAATTCAGCGGTGGAACCCGCATGATTCATGGAACCGGCGAGAAGTATATGATCTCCGGGCTGTATCCCTGCCGGGGCCAACCATTCATCTTTCGCAATCAGACCGTGAGCAATAACGTCTCGATGGGTTAATAAAGTACCTTCCGGCTGACCGGACGCATCTGAAGAATAAACCATCATAAGCCCGTCATCCGGTTTAATATCGTTGATCCTGTTCTGCAGCGCGATATCGTATTCGCTATAATCACTATTCATGATATCTGCAAAAGATATGGCGTTGGGTAGTTCAACGCGACCGCCGGCCACCCACACCTGATCGATCGAAGGCGCTTGTTTGAGCGCTTCCGTCAGGCGATCCTGATATTTCACATCATCGTAACCGTAAATCGTCAAGATATGGCTGCTGCCGGAATCGTTCACAATATATGCCATTTCCTGGACCGGGCAGTTGACATTTATCTCAACCATGATGGCGCCGACCATGGCTGAGGCTAAATAAAACGTTAATAATTCAGGTCTGGGGGTCATGATGTAGGCCAGTCGGTCGCCTTTATTCACGCCGCTGCTTAACAAATATTTGGCAAAATGATTGGCATCGTTCCAAAACTTAATATAGTTTGTATAACGATCTTTGTAGACATAAGCTACCTGAGCAGGTTGCCCTTGTGCCCAAAGCTTTAAATAATCAAAAAATCTGGGCATGGTTTCTTCCGCTGGGATTTCCATTTGTTTCGGCATGATGAACCTCCTTTTCAATGTTGCTGATAAGCTTCAATTGCATTTACAGATCCAAGTAAGCACCCTTAAGCAAATGAGAGAGAAAAGGCCGATTATTGGGCAATAGCGCCACCATCGACGAGCAAAACAACCCCGGTGCAATAGGAAGCTCCGGGTGAGGCCAGGTAGAGGACCGCCCCCTTTAGTTCGTCGTCGCTGCCGAAGCGACCCATCGGAATATAGTAACCGTTAAGCAAATCGTGTACCGGAGAGTTGATATCGCCCATATCCGATCCGTAAAATCCCGGAGCCAGTGCGTTTACCGTAACCCCCTTCTTGGCCCATTTGACTGCCAGGTCTTTCGTTAAACCAATGACGGCAGCTTTGGAAGCATTATAAGCAGGAGCCAGAACAATTTCCGATCTAACCCCTACCATGGCGGTGCCGGAAGAAATATTTATGATTCTTCCGTAGCCCGCTTTGGTCATGATCGACCCGGCTTTCTGACACATCAGCCATAGACCGGTAATATTGGTATTCATCACAGCATTCCATTGTTCCAAAGTATATTTGAATATGTGATTGACCTGCACCATTCCTGCGTTATTCACCAGGATATCCAATCTGCCGAATTCTTTCATGACCATTTCCAATAGAGCGTCAATTTCCTCCGGTTTGGTAACGTCCAACCGTGCCGGTACGACCTTTACCCCCAGCTCTTTTTCCATTTTTTCTGCCGTTGCTTTACATTTTTCCACTTTACGGGCGGCGATGACGACATTGGCTCCGGCTTCCGCCAGGGCATACGCCATCTGCACTCCCAATCCGTAACCTCCTCCGGTTACAATGGCTACTTGTCCGGTTAAATCAAACAGTTCTTTATTGGTTCTCATTTTACCCGCTCCTTTACGTAATAAATTTCGGTAGAACGACTGCTCCGCATTCGACATTAGGTGTATGAGATTACCGGGATACCATCATGTTTAAGAGCTTAAACTCCACTTTTTTTGTCTGAACGCAGGATAATGCTGCAGAATTCAACTGCAGCATTACTCTGCCTGATTAACGTATACGTCCAGGACCATGTTGGGTCACCGGGCGGAGGTTAACCAATTTTGTTCGTTCGTCTCCAAATTTTGCGTTTTTCAGCTTCTTTGATAAGCTCATCCTTGAAATTAGGGTGAGCAATGGAAATAAGTTGCGCCGCCCGCTCCCATGTAGAACCTGTTTTTAAATTGACCGCTCCGAATTCCGTAACAATAAATTGGACCATGTGGCGGGTGATGGTGACAATGCTGCCGGTTTCAAAATTAGGAACGATATTGGAAACCAGGGTACCGTCTTTCAAGGTATGTGTCGATGGCAGGCAGATGAAGCTGCGGCCTCCCTTGGACCAGAAAGCTCCCTGCACAAAGTCGGACATGCCTCCATTTCCTGAAACCTGTCTGAATCCATGGCTCTCAGCATTGACCTGACCGTATATATCAACCTGCAGCGCCTGATTAATGGAAATCATGTTATCAATTTGACCGATTCGCTGTATGTTATTGACATGGCTGACACCGCAGGAAGCAACCGCAATATTCTTGTCAACCCAGTCATACAATTTCTTGCTGCCCAGCGCAAATGTGAAGTTAATCCTTCCCTGATCGAATATTTTTTTGCGGCCGTTCATTTTCCCGGATTCCCACAGATCATAATAGGTATCTACCAACATTTCCGTCCAACCGCTCAAATTCTTGAGATCAGTATCATTGATCATTTTGCCCAGCGAATTTGGCATGGAGCCGATTCCAAGCTGAATACAGCAACCATCCTTCAAATATTTTAAAATCTGATGGGCTATTTTTTTATCGGTTTCGCTGGCCTCAGTTGCGGGCAATTCTGTAAGCGGCGGATTATTTCCCTCTACAATTGCGTCAACTTCGCTTATGTGTATTTTTTCATTGTTTCCCCCAAATACGTAAGGCAGATTTTCATTTATCTCTACCACAACTTTTTTTGCCGATTGGGTCATGGCCAGCGTATGCGCGTTATGGATTCCGAAGTTAAAAAAGCCCTCCCTGTCCATGGGCGTGGTTTGAACAAACAAATGGCTGCGGGCTTGCGTACCAATTTTATCCGGATCATTTCTTCCGTCGTCAACTTTTTGGGCCGACCAATAATAGTCTTCCGATTCCGAGAATACAACCGGGCAATAATAAGTCATCATGGTCTGCTCCTGAAGAATCCGGGAGAGTGCGGAAAAATGAAAATCATTATAGCTAAAGACTTCGCCCCCCGGATCTTTGAGAACTACTTCCGGCACCGGCGGCAAGGTTACCGCGCTATAAACATTAACATTGCTTAATTCACTCTTGCGTGCCGCCAGGGCTTTGTCACATTCAATCGCTTTGCCGTTGAACCCGACGAAATCAACCCTGTCCCCGGACTTTACCCCTTTTACAGCTTCCTCTGCAGAACACAGTTTTTCCTTATACATTGCGTGCAAATCTCTTGACAATATAATCCCCCCCTAACGAAATGTCAGCCTTACAGGTTTAATGGCTAATAT
>DATMYB010000454.1:0-2461 GCA_035561215.1 Syntrophomonas sp.
CAATATTATATTATCATTTTGCACCCATCGCTTCAACTAATCGAAATCAGGCTCGATCAATCCGTAATGCTTGTCTTTTCTTTTGTAAACCACATTGACCTCTTCCGTCTCCGCATTCATAAATACGAAAAATGAATGACCCAGCAAATTCATCTGCATAATCGCTTCTTCCTCATCCATAGGCTTTAAGGCGAAGCGCTTGGTACGAACGATTTTAAACTTCTCCGTGGTGTCGTTTTTTTCCAGTTCCTTTTTAATCTCGTCGGCCATTGCTTGTTTTAGGCCGGCTCCACGGTAGCTTTTATACAGCTTGGTTTTATGTTTGTCTATCTGCTTTTCCAGTTTTTCCTCTACCAGATCAATGGCCGAGTACATGTCTTCGCTGGTGACTTCCCCTCTTAAAATCACCCCGTTCAGAGGAATCGTGACTTCGACCTTGTGTCGTTCTCCTTCAACGGAAAGAGCTACTTGGGCGGTGCGGGCATCATCAATGTACTTTTCCAGTTTGGAGAGTCTTTTAGTGGTATATTCCTTCAGCGCATCAGTAATTTCGATGTTTCTTCCTCTGATATCCATTTTCATACGACCACTCCCTTCCTGTGTACGTATATATATTATACTCAATTATGAGCATATTCTACACGTCAAAATTCAATGTTAGCAAACTCTGGTATAAAAAATAAAACCGGGCTTTGCAGCCCGGTTAAATAAGCAATTAAAAAGAAGAAGATTGTTTTTGTCTTTGGAAGCATTCCAGGCAATATACCGGTCTGCCTTCAACCGGTTTGAAGGGGACTTCCGTTTCCGCCCCGCATTCGGCGCAAACGGCTTTAAACATCTCCCGCGGGCCTCTGTTACTGCTGTTGCTGCGGCGATTCTGTCTACAGTCCTTGCAGCGCTTGGGCTCGTTTTCAAACCCTTTTTCATGATAGAATTCCTGTTCTCCTGCAGTAAATACGAACTCCTGTCCACAGTCCTGGCACACTAAAACTTTGTCTTCGAACATGTTTAAAAAATCCCTCACTTTTTAGTAGATTGCCGGCTCCATGTCAACTCGGCGTCCTATCAACCTTAGTACTCTGTCAACCCTAATTCCACATTTCCTTGTCGGTTAAATTTCTGCATGACTACGTTGTCGTCAATCGCAATACGTCCAGTATTGCTCAATCCTCCGCCTTGCCCTGCACAAATTTCCCTCGACAAATAATATGCGGCATTAGGGTTGACAGAGTACTCGTCTATATATATTAGGATTGACCGGACGTCAGACTTTACTCCCGACTGTACCCACATTATAAACTTTCACATCTAAAATGGCAAGAAATCGCAACTCTCTTAAAGGCCTTTACCACTGGCCCAAGTAATGACACAAACCCTGGCGGCTCCTGCCTCCAAAAGGGCTCTCGTACATTCGCGGCTGGTGGAACCGGTGGTGAACACGTCATCCACCAGCAATATATGCTTACCTTTAATTTTGCTCGGATGGCTCGCCTTAAAAGCTGAACACACGTTTTGCTGTCTTTCTTCCTTGGATAACCCAGTCTGGGAGGGCGTATCCTTAATCCGGCACAGGGCCCTGCTATCCGTGGGTATGCTCAAATGCTTGCTGATCTGGCAGGCCAGCAGCTCCGTCTGATTAAACCCTCTTTGCTGGAGACTGCTCCAGGATATGGGTACCGGTACAATCAGATCAATATGTTTGTAACGGGGTTCTTGCTTGACTTTTTCCGCCATCATTTCACCCATGCGGATACTGAGATTCTTACGTCCCATGAATTTAAGCACCTTGGTGGTCATACGATACGGATCTACATAAGGGCCTACCGCCCGGGCAATATCAAAACTAGGGGGATCATGCTGGCAATCCATGCACAAATTACCGCCTTCAGGCAGATATTTACCGCAAATTTCACAAGTGGAGCAACAGCATTGCAAGGTCAGCAAGTTGTCTTGGCATTCACTGCACCAGGGTTTGCGGCTGCTGTATTTGCCGGTTTTGTGGCAAATACAGCACTCATCCTGCGGAAACATGATATCCAGCAATCGGTCAAACAATTTTAACTCCCCCCCGTTTGCAATGAGCCCCACCATCGTAGACAGGCGAAAAAAGCAAAATAAATGACGCCGTCCTAAATACTAAAATACCTAGTACTCTGTCAACTCTAAGTCGGCATATTATTTGTCGAAGGAAATTTCTGCAGGGCAAGGCGAAGGATTGAGCAATACTGGACGTATCGCGATTGACGACAACGTAGCCATGCAGAAATTTAGCCGACAAGAAAATGTGGAATTAGGGTTGACAGCGTACTAGGTAAAACTCCATCCCCCGCGGGACAAGGCAATGCTCCTCGGCCTTGGCTTGCCCGGTTGGCTCGGCGGGGCTTGACCCGGCCTATCACGGAATACTGGCGGCCTTACGGACTGCTGGAGCCATACTCCAGCAGTTCGAGAGTGTCCGTCC
>DATMYB010000455.1:0-6832 GCA_035561215.1 Syntrophomonas sp.
TTTTTCTGCTTCCCAGTTCCCGTCGACATATTTATAGGTGGTGTGCAGATAGGTCAAGGATTGCGGCAGCACCGCCGCGATCACCTCGGTTGTAACAATCTTCGGCAATACCTCACCGGGTACGCTTTGCAGGCTCATTTCGATAAAGAAATTTTGGCAAAAATCATTTCCGTACAGCTTATAGTCATGCACATCCAAGTCTGAAAGAGAAACGGCAGTAACGGTACCATTAGCGGCAATTTTTGCCGACCGGTTGTTTTCATCCACATCGATTGAAAAGGGCGTACCTGTGGTTATAACGGAGAGATCATTCCGGCAAAGATCCCCATCCATCAGGCTGTACAGTTCATAGCCGCATCCGCCGAAGGGCATGCTCCTGTAATCGGTTGCCAGCAGGAAGTCAATGGTATCGGGGCCGATTATATGACCGGCGGCAACGATCGAGGCGTCAAAGCCTTTGTTATCACCTTTGAATATTTCCGCAGCAGCCTCTGAGCTATCTTTTTTTACGGTCAGTTCCCACTGCTGGTTGTCATTGTTGATCGTAATCTGTGCCGTTTCCTCTTGGCCGTCGCCGTCGATATCAATGTTTTGAGAATCCAGCAGGGAGGTAGCGCCGTCAATAATCCCGTAGCCGCTGGATTGCAGCAGCTGGGTGATAAACCATCCTTCCTGGCCGTTATACTGAATCTTTTCCACTATTATTTTTTCTGTTGCGGTCGAATCAAGGGAGTCGGAAGTGATCTCCGGAAAGGTCAAAGTATACGCAATTTTAGTATCGCTGATTATATCCCGGATGGTTATGGTTATAGGGCCGACCTGGGGGCTTGAAAAACCGGTAACCCAGTAGGATTTATGAACATAATCGCTTTTATCCGCTTCCTGGCGCAGTTGGGGTGACAAAGCCGCATATTGCAAAGCTCCATTGCGGGTTTGTTCGCCGCGGCCCCATAATTTTACAGCCTCATCCGCACTAGCTGGAACAAGGGTGTTTTCTGCCATAGCAATTGCAGATGTGATTTTTTCTATAGCGGGGGTTTGAATGGATAATACATTGCCGGTGGGATCATAATTTACCCTGGCTTTGAACAGATACTCCAGCCAATCCATGGGCAGATAATAATGGCCCCCGCGGTTTTCGATGCTGTGGGCTATCGAGCTGTGTTCATAGAGTCCATCGTCACTGGCAATATGTATAGTTATATAATCCCGGTCACTGGGTGGAGTCAGATCCGTGCTTTCCGGATTAAAGTGCCGCAGTTCCAATGCCCATACCCGGTCGGGCACCAGATCGGGCAACTGTAGATTTTTAAACTTATCCGGCAGCGGCCAGATTTGCAGGTTCTGTTCATCAATATCGGATTGCAGGCCTCTGGTATAGGAAGCCAGTTTCTCGATACGATAAAAATCCTGCGGGGTTTTAATGTTTACCGTACGGTTGGCGGAGTCCCACTCCACCGAACTGGCGCCCAATTGGTCGGCTGCCCAGCGTAAGGGAACCATCACCTGACCTTCTATTATATTCATATCAGCCGGCGCACTCACCACCCCACCGTTTATTTGCACCGTCAATGGCGCCGCCGCCCCCGCCGGGCTGCTGAGTAATGTTAGGATTAAGCCTGTCAACAGTAAAAATAGTGCCGATCTTTTCACGATGTAACCTCCCCCTTTTATTATAGGTTTACGGCTTTATATTGGCATATCTTGCAAGAGCAGAGACGTTTTTGACCCAGAAGGATTCTTCCAGGTTTTCTATGCCCTGGTTGTCGCGCCGCCACGGTTGCAGAAATCCTTCTTGGTTGTCTTCTTATAAAGGCAATTTGCGGGGATGTGGAGGCCTAGTGTACTATATCACATTTCGGCAAATGACTTGTCTGAATTTCCATCTGCTGTGTTGTCGTCGCTCACCATAGCTACGGCTATGCTGAGTGACGACCCCTTGCAGACTGAAAATTCATCCTGCGTCCTTTATCCGAAAGTGAATGAGCCAGTACACTAACCTGCTTGCATGGAAATTTCATATGAAAATGATCAATGTCGCTTTAACTGATGTTCCTGATTTCCGCCGGTTGAGCGACTTTGATCATTTCGTCCGGGATTTCCGCCGGTTGAACGACTTTGATCGTTCCGTCCTGCACCAGTTTTATGAAAAGATTGGCCATGGCCGGATCAAATTGAGTGCCGATATTGTTTTTCATTTCCGCTAAAGCGTTGTTTACGGTCATGCCTGCCCGGTAAGGACGGTCGGAAGTCAAGGCATCAAAGGCATCCGCTATTGCCAGACATCGGGCCGAAAAGGGAATATTTTCGCCCTTTAATCCGCGCGGATAACCTTTGCCGTCCCATCTTTCGTGATGGCCGATAACAGCCGGAATAACGTGATTCAGGGTAGGCAGATGTTTGATAATGGTAATGGACATTTCAACATGTTTTTTTACGATCTCTGCTTCCTCGTTGCTGAGTTTACCGGCCTTGGTGAGTATGTTCTCGGGAACTCCCAGCTTGCCGATGTCATGCAGCAGAGCAGCTTCCTGTAGGATTTCAATGTAGGCCTTGTCCAATGACATTTCGTTGGCCAGGAGGGTAACGTATTGCGCCACCCGCTGGGAATGACCGAAAGTATAATGATCCTTGGCGTCAATGGCGGCTGCCAGAGCATAGATGGTGGCGGTATAATGCGGTTTAAGCTCATTCTCGACGCTGTGTGGTGAATCGTCTCCCATGGAAGCGATGCGGGGAGTATAGATAACCGTCTGATTTTTTCCTTGATTTTTAGCGGTATACATAGCCAGATCAGCGCGTTTAAGCAGTTCTTCCATATTAGGAGCTGCCTGGGGGTAAGTGCAGATACCGATACTGGCAGTTAAAAAGCGCTGCGTAAGATTATCGTTGTTGAAAAAACTGCTCTCAATTTCAGTACGTATCCTCTCCGCCAGATCGAAAGCTCGGCCGGAATCATAATATGGTAATATCACCGTGAATTCCTCCCCGCCGTAACGGCATATTATCCCTTTGTCTGCAACATTGCGTTTTAGTATGGCAGCGATCATCTCTAAAGCGCGGTCGCCCTCAAAATGACCAAAAAGATCATTATAAAGTTTAAACAAATCCATATCGATCATCAGCAAAGACAATTCCGCCGAGCCTATTTTTTTCATGTAATCGGACAATACCTGGAAGAAATACCGATGGTTATAAAGCTTGGTCAAGCCGTCGGTCACAGCGTCATTCTGCGAACGCGTATATAAACTGGCATTTTCAAAGGCGACGGCTGAGGAAGCGCCTAAATAGGTCAGCAGATCCAGATCGTCCAACGTATAGGCTACATTATTTTTTCGCCTGGTCAGCATGAGCAAGGAAATAATATTGTCTTTGATTTTGATAGGGATAATCAATTCAATATCATTATCATACAGTTTATTTTTTTCCTGCTCCCACATGGATTTAAACGAAGGATGGTAATACAATTGCTCCCGGGTAAGACCGGTATCGTTTTGACTCAGCCATTTGATGATGGGATTGTCAAAAGAAATCTGCAGATCCGGTTGGAACAATTGGGACGAGGTAGCAAAAACGGTGTAATTTTGCCGTTCCTCATCTTTTTGCAGAATCAGCACATGGGAGGCGTTTAAAGCCAGTTGCACAGCTTCAATAAGTTCCCGGGCGATTCCGTTCAAATCCAGATTGTTGGAAATACGGGTGCTGAATCGTCTTAAAGCCTGACGCTGGGAGTATTCGGCCCGGTAAAAAAATTTGTCCACCAATTTATAAGACAGGCGGTAAAGGGGCTGCAAAGCAACCGCCACCGCCAGGGCCGCCAGCGTTGTAAGATATGGTATGACCTGGTGGTATTGGGTGCGCAGGTGGTTTTGGATATAGAAGACACCGAAAACGTAAGGAACCGTCAAAGCAATTACAAATAACGAGTAAACCAGGCCGCGGGTGATCATGAACCTCATTTCCACCAGCCGGTATTTATATATGGCTACCACCAGCAAAAAAACATTGATTAAACAGGCCAGAATATCAACCGGATACTGGCCCAAAGCGGGGATGAGATTGCAGACATTGCCGAGGAACATAATGGCCAGGCCGCCGGTAACCAGATTTATGCTTCCATTGCCTGCAACCGGGCTGCTGCCGGTACGGCTGCGCTTGGCTTTGGCCATGGTGGCTATAGTTATGCCCAAGGCGAATGCGTACATCGGCGCCGCTATGGGACCAATAATATAATGGAATTTGACCACCTGGAAAGAGTGTCCCCATATGCTCACCGTGTTGGTAATGGTTCCGGCATCGATTACAATCAATCCCAGCAAGTTAAAAACGATAAATATTAAAGTAATTAAGCCCCAAAAAACGTTTTTATAAAAACTAAGCGCATTGGTAAACACAGACACAAAGTAATACAGCAGCACAGGGACGGTCAGCGCACCGATGACCATTACTCTGTCCCAGAAAAGCACGCCGGGATAAAGCTGAATGGACATAAATACCGCTGAGGCTGTAGTTAAAATCAAAGCTCCCAGCACCAGCATAAAAGAGCGGATGAGATAATCCTTCTGGGCAATGCAAAAAAACAGCATCAGTAGCATATAGCTACATAAAGCTATAAGCGGTATGTAAGTTAAGAACAACTCAAAAAACGCCATTTTATACTCCTGCGGTATTGGCTCCGCGCGCGATTTTTAGCAGCTCCAGCATATCGAAATGAGAAGGATTTATCCTCCGCGGTCTGCGACCAAAAATCTCAGTATATTTATCAATCGTTCCCGTAGGAATTACCGTTACCTGCAGCGGTTCGATGCCCAACAGGGACTTTAAGTCCTTGTAATCGCTGTCGATATAGCGAAAGTAAATGGCCAGATGCTCGGCAATAATGTCTTTGGTCACGCCGTGCCGGATTCCGTCCGGATTTACTTCCACATAGAGATGCAGGAAAGAGCGTTTATTATCGTCGTATTCTTTCAGCGCGCACCAGTCATTGATGTCAAGCTTGGAAAGGGCCAAAGCCTCGCTGATGGTAGCGGCAGAAATGCGGGTAAAACCTGCTATATCAATTATTCCGGGCTCACGGTCAACAAAGGTGAATTGCGGCAAATCAAGACCGTCTTCCTCGTTGCTGAGAGTAATACATCTGAAAATATCGCCGATACGGTATCTGGCAAAAGCACCGCCCTTGAAACTGGAAATGACCAGTTCGTAATCGGTTCCCGCCTGCAGTTCGTCCATTAAATAGGTGCGGGGCACGTAATTGGGATCATCAATGTTTTTCTCCAGTTCATTCCAGGGGATAAACTCGTATAAACAGACATCAGGAAAAAAGACCAGGCCGTTTTTGTTCCAGGTTTCGATAGCAATACAGGAGGTTTCAGTGCCGCCGAAGGTTTCCAGCGGGCGTACTCCCCAGTCGTTTTCGATTTTAGATTTCAAGCTGGCAGAATCGGTGCCGGCGCATATGAGCGCTTTTAGGGTCCAGACATCCTTAGGCAGAATAGGACGCTTTTCTTTTTTGCTGCGCAGCCATGCTTTTAACAAACGGTAATTCATTTTCATGGAGTTGTGCAGCGGATTGATACTGCCGCCGGTACCGCCGCCGGAAGCGAACTGCTCACCGATTTTGGCGACGACGCTGCTGAGTCCAAAAAAAAGGTCAACTCCTTGCTGCATGCCCAGTTTAAAACCCAGTTTATTCCTTTCGCGGAACCCCATTGCTATAGCTTCCTTCTCCGGCGGCATCCAATTAATTGGGATCTCATCTTCCAGGACCAAAGGGATCAGCCCGGTAAGATAAGGCAGGGGAGCCATGCCATAAAGAACGTTGGCGCCGTTCTTAAGGTCAAATTGACCTTTTTGTTTACCGGTGGCCAGTATCATACCTGCAATGGTGCAGTTTTTATAACTTTTAATAATACCTTCGGTATACGGGGCAACCTTAATAGGATTTTTCGCTCCCTCCCAGGTAGTTTCGATCCACAGCAGGGGCTTGGCAGGCAGTGCTGATTCAATGCGGGGCAAGAGCAAATCGGCGTAATCCTCATAACGGGTAAACGGCACAACTTGTCTAAATTCCTCCATACAGGACGGCTTTATGCCGCGCATTATTTTTCTGCCTAATTCACAGTTGGCATACAGCTCAATCTGTTCCATCATCAAACGGTCTTGGATTTCCATATATTCCGCCATGGTGAAGTCCAGAAAACCGCAATATTCCTGCCATATGCGATCATATTGCCGGGTTTTCAATTTATCATCGAAATTCATATTGCATCTCCGCCAATATTATTGAAGCTTATTGATCTGCAGCCACCGCAGTCGCTAAAAAATAAGTGTGGTTCACCAGTTCCCAAGTGATTTCCGTAAATCCAGAGACAGCCAGCAATTGTTCCATTTCTTGGCGGGAGTAAATCCTGAAGTCCCCGCTGTAATTGAAGGGAGACTTTAAATAACCATTGATCGCCAAACGGATAATTTTTGACCACCAAGGGTCGGCAATCACTATCTTGCCGCCGGGTTTCAATACCCGACGCATTTCCGCTAACGATTTTAAAGGATCGGGGAAGTGATGAAAGGCGGCGTTGCATATCAGCAAATCAAATCGATGCTGGGGCCAGGGCATCTCTTCCACATCCCCGATACGAAGTTCGATAGGGGGATATAATTTTTTCTGAGCCTGGGCTATCATTTCCTCAGACAAATCGATACCAAAGGTTTCGGCATCGGAGTATTTTCGGGCCAACAGAGCCAGTAATTCTCCGGGACCGCAGCCCACCTCCAGCAGCGCATCAAATGAGTGGGGCTGGATCTTGGCCATTATGCTGTCGTACATACG
>DATMYB010000456.1:0-11694 GCA_035561215.1 Syntrophomonas sp.
TCCTTCTTCTATCGCTATCGGTGTGATCAGATCGATGGTCATGTCTATGTTGTCTCCTGGCATTACCATCTCTACTCCTTCCGGCAGATTGATTATTCCGGTTACGTCTGTCGTGCGGAAGTAGAACTGGGGGCGGTATCCTCCAAAGAACGGGGTGTGTCTTCCTCCTTCTTCTTTGGACAATACGTATACCTGGCCGGTGAAATGGGTCAATGGTTTGATGCTTCCCGGCTTCGCCAGTACCATGCCTCTTTCTACGTCTTTTCTGTCTAATCCTCTTAACAGGGTTCCTATATTGTCTCCGGCTTCTGCATAATCCAGCAGTTTCCTGAACATTTCTACCCCTGTTACTACGTGTTTGCGGATTTCTTCTCTCATTCCTATGATCTCGGCTTCGTCTCCTACTTTGACCATGCCTCTTTCTACTCTTCCGGTTACTACTGTTCCTCTTCCGGTTATGGTGAATACGTCTTCTATCGGCATCAGGAAGGGTTTATCTGACGCTCTGTCCGGCAGCGGAATGTAGCTGTCTACTGCGTCCATCAGTTCCCAGATGTGTCCGCACCATTCGCAATCTCTGCTTCCGCATCCGCACTCCAGTGCTTTTAACGCGGATCCCATGATTACCGGGATGTCGTCTCCGGGGAATTCGTATGTGCTTAACAGTTCTCTGATTTCCATCTCTACCAGTTCCAGCAGTTCGGGATCGTCTACCATGTCGGTCTTGTTCATGAATACTACGATATAGTGTACTCCTACCTGTCTGGACAGCAGGATGTGTTCTCTGGTCTGGGGCATCGGGCCGTCTGCCGCTGATACTACCAGGATTGATCCGTCCATCTGGGCTGCTCCGGTGATCATGTTCTTTATGTAGTCTGCATGTCCCGGGCAGTCTACGTGGGCATAGTGTCTGGTTTCGGTCTGATATTCTACGTGGGCCGTGTTGATCGTGATTCCTCTTTCTCTTTCTTCCGGCGCTTTGTCTATCTGATCATAGGAGGTCGCTACTGCTCCTCCTACCTTCGATAATGTCAGCGTTATGGCTGCTGTCAGGGTCGTCTTCCCGTGGTCTACGTGTCCTATCGTTCCAATGTTAAGATGAGGTTTTGTCCTTTCATACTTCGCCTTTGCCATCTCTTGCTCACCTTTCCTTTCAAACATGTTTAACTTGTGATCGGTAATCCATATCGCCTGGCTACAATTTCTCTGGTTTTGGATTCCGGCAATTGTGCATATCCCTGAATTTTCATGGAAAAATTCGCTCTTCCCTGACTGGCCGATCTTAAATTGGTTGCATAACCGAAAGTTTCTGCCAGCGGCACAATGCCTTTGATAATCCGAATGGCGCCGTTTTCCTCCAAGCCCAGCACTCTTCCCCGGCGGGCATTGAGATCGGATATAACGTCGCCCAGGTATTCGTCGGGAGTTACAATCTCTATCTCCATGATCGGCTCCAAAAGCACCGCCTGGGCCTTGCTCAGCACTTCTTTCAGCGCCATGCTGGCTGCAATTTTGAAGGCCTGTTCTGTGGAATCAACTTCGTGGAAGGTTCCTCCTGCCAGTCTGATTTCAATATCGTCTACCGGATAACCTGCCAGTATACCTGCCTGGGCAGCCTCAAGAACGCCCGTCTCGACAGCCGGCACAAATTCTTTGGGAACCGCCTGGTTGCTGCAATCCTTGAATACCTTGCCCTGGCCCTGGGCTAATGGCATTACTTCCAGGATTACATTGGCATACTGACCATGCCCGCCGGTTTGTTTGGCAAAGGTTGTCTCGGCTCTGGCTTTGCCAGCAACTGTTTCTTTGTAGGCAACCCTCGGCTTGCCTACATTGGCATTCACCTTAAACTCCCGCAGCAGGCGATCAATGATTATTTCCAAATGTAACTCACCCATGCCGGAAATAATCGTCTGACCGTTTTCAGCATCGTACCTGGTTCTAAAACTCGGATCCTCTTCCGCCAGGCGTTTAAGGCTCTCGCCGATTCTGTCCTGGTCGGCTTTGGTTTTGGGCTCAATGGCTACATCAATAACCGGTTCCGGGAATTCCATGGATTCCAAAATGATTGGATGGTCTTCTGTACACAAGGTCTCCCCTGTTCCTGTATCTTTAAAACCAACTCCAGCCACTATATCACCGGCACCGGCTTCATCAATTTCTTCCCGATGGTTGGCATGCATTCTGAGTAATTTACTTACGCGCTCTTTTTTTCCTTTAACCGCATTGAAAACCTGTGAACCGGTTTTTATTCTGCCTGAATAAATCCTGAAATAAGTCAGTTTCCCGACATAAGGATCGGCTGCAATTTTAAAAGCCAGCGCGCATAGCTTTTCATTCAGATCAGCAGGACGATTGGTTTCTTTACCGGTTTCTGTGTCAATACCGGTCACCGGGGGGATATCCACCGGTGAAGGAAGATAATCCACCACAGCGTCAAGCAGCATTTGCACTCCCTTGTTTTTGAAGGAAGATCCGCAAAGTACTGGCACAAGATGGTTGGATATGGTTTGTTTTCTCAAAGAACGCTTGATCTCATCGGCTGAGATCGGGGCGGCTTCCAGATATTTTTCCAGCAGATAATCGTCGTTTTCCGAGATTATCTCCAGTAATTGCTCACGCTGTCTGGATGCCTCAGCCATTTCCTGCTCGTCAAGATCCCTGATTAAATAAGATTCCCCATTGCCTTCTTCGTATTCATAGGCTTTCATCTCAATCAGATCAATAACGCCGGCAAAATTTTCTTCTGTGCCTATAGGCATTTGCAATGCAATGGCTTTGCTGCCCAACCTTTCCCGGATCATATTCACCGTTCTGGTAAAATCGGCGCCCACTCTATCCATTTTATTGACGAATGCGATGCGGGGTACATGATATCTGTCGGCCTGCCGCCATACGGTCTCGGATTGAGACTGTACCCCGGCGACTGCACAGAATATACCAACCGCTCCATCGAGCACCCGCAAAGAGCGTTCCACCTCAACTGTAAAGTCCACATGTCCGGGTGTGTCGATAATGTTAACAGAGCAATCCTTCCAATAACACGCAGTAGCAGCCGAGGTAATCGTAATTCCCCGCTCCTGCTCCTGATACATCCAGTCCATGGTGGCAGTGCCCTTATCAACTTCCCCCATCTTATGAACTTTGCCGGTATAGAATAATATTCTCTCTGTTGTGGTGGTTTTACCGGCATCAATGTGAGCCATAATACCGATATTTCTTATGGCATTTAAATCTGATTGCTCAAGCATTTATGCTCTCCAGCATCTGTCCTTACCAACGGTAATGGGCAAATGCTCTGTTGGCTTCAGCCATCTTGTGGGTATCTTCTCTCTTTTTCACAGATGCGCCGGCGCCGTTGGCGGCGTCCAGTATTTCTCCGGCCAACCGTTCGGCCATGGTCTTTTCTCCACGTTTGCGGGTATAACCCACCAGCCATCTGATCGCCAAAGTCTGTCTTCTGTCTGCTCTAACTTCCACCGGAACCTGATAGTTGGCTCCACCCACTCTTCTGGCCCTAACCTCGACAATAGGGGTGATGTTTTTCATAGCCTCTTCAAAAACCTGCATCGGTTCTTTGCCGGTTTTATTTTCTATCATAGCGAAAGCATCATAGCAAATTCTTTCCGCCAGGC
The DNA here is from genome assembly GCA_035561215.1 of Syntrophomonas sp. Lineage (GTDB taxonomy): Bacteria > Bacillota > Syntrophomonadia > Syntrophomonadales > Syntrophomonadaceae > Syntrophomonas_B. Next base: position 3,636 of record DATMYB010000456.1, read on the forward strand.
TCTTTTTCCCATCCCACATTACCTGATTAACCAGTTTGGTGAAAATCTTACTGTTGTATATCGGATCCGGTAGCACGTCTCTTTTGGGAACGGCCCCTTTTCTAGGCATATTGAATCCTCCTATTTTTTCGCTTTCGGACGTTTGCTTCCGTATTTGGATCTGGCCTGCAGGCGGTTCTGAACACCGGATGCGTCCAAGGTTCCTCTGATAATATGGTATCTGACACCTGGCAAGTCCTTAATTCTGCCTCCTCTGATGAGAACCACGGAGTGCTCCTGTAAGTTATGACCAATTCCCGGAATATAGGCTGTTACTTCAATTCCGTTGGTTAATCTTACCCTGGCAATTTTACGCAGCGCTGAGTTCGGCTTCTTGGGAGTAGTAGTATATACACGCGTACATACGCCTCTTTTCTGCGGACAGCTCTTCAGGGCCGGTGCTGTTGATTTCTTGGTTACTTGTTGACGTCCTTTTCTGACCAGTTGGTTTATTGTCGGCATACCTGCACCTCCTTCCCCGTTTAATCAATTAGTAACGCCGCTGCCGCAGCGCCAACTTCAATGCCACAGGCATTACCCAGTTGTTCCATTTTATCAACCTCTTCGATCTCCGCCTGATGTTGATGGCAAAGATCGCGCAGAGAACTTATAATATGAGGTTCGGCGTCGTCAGCGAGAAATACTTTTCTGGTCTGGCCTTTGATAATGGCTTTTTTCACTTGTTTAATTCCGATTACCTTTTTGCCTTCCCGCAGCTCGGCCAGCGACAATCCTTTTCCCCCTCCCGACAAGCAAACCCCCAAGTAAAGTTACTTTGCGAGCTTATTTGTCACGCACCTTAATATTTTAGCATCAAGGTCCTTGGCAGTCAAATTTTATTTAGGAGAACCAAGCTTTCCCGCTGATTCATTTCTGCGGGAAAGCTTATTAAATCAGATACGTTTATTTTAAATATCTCCACTTACTCGGCCACTAATTCCTCCACCGGGTTATTATCCGCTACATCAATGTTTCTATAGATGGAATAGCCGGTTCCGGCTGGAATCAGTTTACCGATAATAACGTTCTCTTTAAGTCCGATCAGGCTGTCAACCTTGCCCTTAATAGCCGCCTCCGTAAGCACTTTGGTGGTTTCCTGGAAGGAAGCCGCGGACAGGAACGAATCAGTGTTCAATGAAGCTTTGGTTATTCCCAGCAACATCGGCGAACATACCGACGGCAGTCCTCCTTCGGTAATGACGCGGCGATTTTCTTCTTCAAAATAGGCTATGTCCACAAAGGCTCCGGGCAAATGGGTGGTTTCCCCGGAATCTTCGATTTTGACTCGCTTCATCATCTGCCGGATCATGATCTCGATATGTTTGTCGCTGATGTCAACACCCTGAGACCGGTATACCTTCTGCACCTCCTGTAGCAAATAACGCTGCACTGCCTGCACACCCTTGGTTTTTAAAATATCGTGAGGATTCAGCGGTCCTTCCGTAAGGGCATCGCCGATATCCACCCAATCACCCTCCTGTATCTTCAGGCGGGAACCATAGTGAACCAAGGCTGAAGCCAGCATTTCCTCATTATCGCCCATAATCTGCACTTCGCGGCGTCCTTTGCTTTCACCCATTCTGACTCTGCCGGAAGCTTCGGCTACCAAGGCCTGACCTTTCGGTTTGCGAACCTCGAACAGTTCCTCGACGCGAGGCAGACCGCGGGTAATATCCTCACCTGCAACACCGCCGGTATGGAATGTACGCATGGTCAACTGGGTACCGGGCTCGCCAATCGATTGAGCTGCCAGAATACCCACCGCTTCGCCTATTTCAACGTCATAACCGGTAGCCAGATTACGGCCATAGCATTTCTTGCATACACCATGGGGAGTTTTGCAGGTCAGCACGGAGCGGATCTTGACCCGATCGATGCCGCTGCGCTCAATGGTAAAACCTTGTTCGTCATTGATCATCTGGTTTTCCTCAACAATGACCTCGCCGGTGTCGGGGTGCACGATGGTATCAACCGATACCCGGCCAATAATTCTCTGGTTAAGGGGTTCGATCAATTGTGAACCTTCCATGATTTTCTCTACCCAGATGCCTTCGGCGGAATCGCAATCCTCCTCCATGACGATAACGTCATGGGATACGTCTACCAAACGCCGGGTCAGATAACCCGAATCCGCGGTGCGCAAGGCCGTATCGGCCAAACCTTTACGAGCTCCGTGGGTGGAGATAAAGTACTCCAACACCGTCAATCCCTCGCGGAAATTGGCTTTAATCGGCAAATCTATAATCTTGCCTTGGGGATCGGCCATCAAGCCGCGCATACCGGCCAATTGCCGGATTTGCTGGAAATTACCGCGGGCGCCGGAAGTGGCCATCATATAAACCGGATTGTCTTCTTCCAAAGAATTTTTCAGAGCTTCGGTAACTTCATCGGTGGCTTCGTTCCAGATTTCAACCACTTGTTCATGTCTTTCATCCTCAGTGATCAAGCCCATCAGGAAATCTTGTTCGATGGCGTCGACTTCCACATCGGCGTCTGCCAAAATAGATTCTTTCTCCACCGGGGTCTGAAAGTCAGTTACGCCGACGCTGAGTCCCGCTTTCGTTGAATAGCGGAATCCCAAGCGTTTGATTCCGTCCAGCATTTTGGCGGTCTCGGCGTTTCCTGCCAGCCTATAGCACTCATAAACAATGTTGCCTAATTTTTTCTTATCAATCGTTTCATTATAATAGCCCAGGCTGTCAGGGATAATTTCGTTGAAAATTACTCTGCCCACCGTGGTTTCATTTATATAATAATTCGACTTTAATTCTGTTCCGTTTTCCTCAGCCTTGCGGATCATTTCCTCAGTCATTGGCATTCTGACCAGGATTTTTTCATGCAGCTGAATATTGCCCAGCTCGTATGCCATCTGCGCTTCGCTGGGATTGCTGAATGCTTTGGGGTGCTTGTCGGTATTCCAATCCTCCGAACCTACATAGGTGAGATAGTAAACCCCGATAACAATATCCTGGGTCGGAGTCACCACCGGTTTTCCATCCTTGGGATTAAGAATGTTGTTGCTGGCCAGCATCAGTAACCGGCATTCGGTCTGGGCTTCCGCCGACAAAGGCACATGGACGGCCATCTGGTCACCGTCAAAGTCGGCATTATAGGCCGTACACACCAGCGGATGAAGTTGTAAGGCGCGTCCTTCCACCAGTACCGGTTCAAACGCTTGTATACCCAAGCGATGCAGCGTGGGCGCACGGTTTAACATAACCGGATGCTCCTTGATAACATCGTCCAGTATGTCCCATACCTCTTCCCGGCCTCTTTCCACCATCTTTTTGGCACTCTTTATGTTGGTGGCAATACCCCGGTCAACCAGTTTTTTCATAACAAAAGGTTTGAATAGTTCCAGGGCCATTTCCTTGGGCAGACCGCATTGATGCATGGCCAGTTTTGGTCCTACCACGATAACTGATCGGCCTGAATAATCGACGCGTTTGCCCAGCAAGTTCTGGCGGAAACGCCCTTGTTTACCTTTGAGCATGTCACTCAACGACTTAAGCGGGCGGTTGCCGGGGCCGGTTACCGGTCTGCCGCGGCGGCCGTTATCCACCAAAGCGTCGACTGCTTCCTGCAGCATACGCTTTTCGTTGCGGACAATGATATCGGGAGCGCCCAGATCCAGCAATCTCTTCAAGCGATTGTTGCGGTTGATTACCCGGCGGTACAGATCGTTTAAATCGGAAGTGGCAAAGCGGCCGCCGTCCAATTGCACCATCGGCCTAAGCTCAGGCGGTATAACCGGCAGCACGTCCAAAATCATCCATTCGGGATTGTTATTGGACAGGCGGAAGGATTCTGTCACCTCCAGCCGCTTTATGCCACGGCCTTTTCTTTGTCCGGTACTGGTCGCAATCTCTTCTTTCAGTTCCAGGGACAAGTCATCTAAATCGACTTCGGCCAGCAACTCTTTGACTGCTTCGGCTCCAATCGCGGCATGGAAACTGTCTCCGTATCTTTCCCGGTTTTCTCTGTATTCACGCTCATTAAGCAGCTGCTTTTTGAGCAAGGGCGTGTCGCCTGGATCAATAACAATGTAATTTACAAAATATATTACCTTCTCCAGCACCTTGGGTGACATATCCAATAACAACCCCATGCGGCTGGGAATACCCTTCAGGTACCAGATATGGCAGACCGGAGCGGCCAGTTCGATATGACCCATACGCTCTCTTCTTACTTTGGAAGTGGTAACCTCCACTCCGCAGCGGTCGCATACAATGCCGCGGTGACGAACTCTTTTATATTTGCCGCAATGGCACTCCCAATCCTTTACCGGTCCGAATATTTTTTCGCAGAACAAACCTTCTTTTTCCGGTCTCAACGTGCGGTAATTTATGGTTTCAGGTTTTTTGACCTCACCGCTGCTCCAGGATCGGATTTGTTCAGGGGAGGCAAGAGATATTTTGATCCGTTCAAAATTATTGACGTCTAACAAATCATTCACTCCCTTCCGACAGATTGCTTATTCTGCCGTTATGTGATTGTCCTTACGTCTCCAAACGTCTCTATTTATAACAAATCATCATCTATGTCAGAAGCCGGGAAGTCCTTTTCGTCCAGCTCCACTTGGTCCAGCTCCTCTTCTGCTTCATCGTCATCCAAGGCCTTTTCGCTGTCGTTGTCATGCTTGATGGGCATTTCCGGAAGATCCATGCCCAGTTCAATGGTTTTTTCCCGTTCGCTGAAGCCATAATCCGCATCTTTGATTTGGATCTCGTGATCATCTGCCGACAGTATTTTCATGTCAAGGGCCAGACTCTGCAGTTCCTTGATCAGTACTTTGAAACCTTCCGGAACTCCCGGTTCGGGGATATTTTCACCTTTGACAATGGATTCATAGGTTTTCAGACGCCCCTGTACATCGTCTGATTTTACCGTCAGGATTTCCTGCAGGGTATAAGCTGCGCCGTAAGCTTCCAGCGCCCATACTTCCATTTCGCCGAAACGTTGTCCGCCAAACTGGGCTTTGCCGCCCAGAGGCTGCTGGGTGACCAGCGAATACGGTCCGATGGAGCGGGCATGAATTTTATCGTCGACCAAATGGGCCAGCTTCAGCATATAAACAAAACCGACCGTAACTTCATGGTCAAATCTTTCTCCGGTGCGGCCGTCGCGCAGAATCGCTTTGCCGTTAGCCGGCAAACCGGCTTCCTGGCGCAGTACTGCAATATCCTCTTCGGTAGCCCCGTCAAATATGGGGGTAGCTATTTTTAATCCCAGTTCATGAGCAACCCATCCCATATGGCATTCGAGAATCTGCCCGATGTTCATACGGGAAGGCACACCCAAAGGATTGAGCACAATCTGTACCGGGGTACCGTCTTCCAGGAACGGCATATCTTCTTCCGGCAATATTCTGGATATAACACCCTTGTTGCCATGACGTCCGGCCATCTTGTCGCCCTCGGATATTTTTCTTTTCTGGGCGATATAAACCCGTACCAGACGGTTTACGCCCGGAGGCAGCTCATCTCCGTTTTCACGGGAGAAACGTTTTACCGCCACGATTTTGCCGGCTTCTCCATGGGGCACCCGCAGGGAGGAATCTCTTACCTCGCGGGCTTTCTCGCCAAATATGGCCCGCAGCAATCTTTCCTCCGGGGTCAGCTCAGTTTCACCCTTAGGGGTAACTTTGCCTACCAGGATATCGTCGGCGCGTACTTCCGCGCCCACCCGGATTACCCCCTGGTCATCCAGGTTCTTCAACATTTCCTCGGAAACATTGGGGATATCGCGGGTAATCTCTTCCGGGCCTAATTTGGTATCCCGGGCTTCGCATTCATATTCTTCAATGTGAATCGAAGTAAATACATCTTCCTTAACCAGCTTTTCTGACAGCAGGATAGCATCTTCGTAGTTGTAACCTTCCCAAGGCATAAACGCCACCATGACATTCCGTCCCAACGCCAGTTCACCGTTATCGGTGCTGGGACCGTCAGCGATTATCGAATCGGCTTCCACCCGCTGCCCGGATTTTACGATGGGACGCTGGTTGTAGCAGGTGCCCTGATTGGAACGCACAAATTTAAGTAACTGGTAAGTCTGACTGGTGCCGTCATCAGCGTCAATGATAATTCTGGAGGCGCTGGCTTTTCTGACCACGCCTGATTTTTGGGCGATAACCACCGCACCGGAGTCTTTGGCCGCTTTATATTCCAAGCCGGTTCCTACGATCGGGGAAGTGGTTTTAATTACCGGCACCGCCTGGCGCTGCATGTTGGCCCCCATCAGCGCCCGGTTGGCGTCATCGTTCTCCAGGAACGGGATCAGCGATGTGGCTACACTGAATACCTGTTTAGGGGAAACGTCCATATAATCAACTTTATTGACCGGTACTTCGAGGATCTCCTCTCCGTATCTTACTTCTACTCTTTCTTCCTTAAATTTGCCGTTGGTATCCAACGGCGCGTTGGCCTGGGCGACAATGAACTCTTCTTCCTCATCGGCAGAGAGATAGTGAATTTCATCCATAACCTGGCCTTTTTTCTTGTCAACCTTGCGATAGGGGGTTTCAATGAACCCGAAATCGTTTACCCGGCCATATGTAGCCAGAGAACCGATCAAGCCGATATTCGGACCTTCAGGGGTCTCAATCGGACAAATGCGGCCGTAATGAGAGTGATGCACGTCACGCACCTGAAAACCTGCCCGCTCCCGGGTCAGACCTCCGGGCCCCAGTGCACTCAGTCTTCTTTTGTGGGTAAGTTCCGCCAACGGGTTCGTCTGATCCATAAACTGAGACAACTGGGAACTGCCGAAGAATTCCTTCACAGCGGCCGTAATCGGACGAATATTGATCAATACCTGCGGCGTCAGCGTTTCCACATCGTGGATGCTCATTCTTTCCCGCACGACTCGTTCCATTCTGACCAAACCGGTACGGAATTGATTTTGCAGCAGCTCGCCGATGGATCTCAAGCGGCGGTTGCCGAGATGATCAATAACGTCGGTTTTGCCTTCGCCTTTTATCAGTTTCAGAATATAGCTGATGGTGGTAATGATATCTTCATGGGTCAGATTACGGATCTCCACGGGAGTGTTCAGACCCAGTTTTTTGTTGACTTTGTATCTGCCCACCACCGCCATGTCATAACGGCGCGGATCAAAAAAGAGGTTCTTCAATAACTGTTCGGCGGCATCCTCGGTTGCTATCTCCCCCGGACGCAAACGGCGGTAAAACTCGATCAAAGCTTCTTTTTTATTGGTGGTTGTGTCCTTGTCGAGGGTATGGGACATGGTTTCGTCGTTGCCAAACAACTCCAGAATATCATCATTGCTTTCATATCCCAGCGCCCTGAGTAACACGGTTACAGGAATCTTTCTGGTTTTATCGATACGGGTATAAATCACTCCGGCGCTGTCCATTTCCAGTTCGAACCAGGCGCCGCGGTTAGGGATAATCGTTGCGCCATAAAGGTTGTTCCCGGCGGCATCCATTTTCTCGTTAAAATAAACGCCCGGCGACTTAACCAGCTGGCTTACCACGACTCTTTCAGCTCCGTTAATGATAAAAGTGCCCTTGTCGGTCATTAACGGCAGATCACCCATATAAACTTCCGATTCCTTAATTTCTCCGCTTTCCTTGTCGCTGAGCCGGACCTTCAATTTTAAAGGAGCCTGGTAACTTACGTCCCTTTCCTTGCATTCCTGCACCTCATACTTCGGTTCGCCCAAGCTGTAATCAATGAAGTCCAATTCGAGATGACCGGTGAAATCCGAAATTGGGAACACTTCCTGTAAAGCTGTTCTCAAGCCGGTTTTAAGAAACCAGTCGTAAGAGCTTAATTGAACCTGAATGAGGTTGGGAAGTTCCAATACATCAACGATCTGGGAATAGGTGAGCCTCTCGACATTACCGTATTGTACCATGTGTGCCATTCACTTCACCCCTTATAAAAGTTGGCTAAAGAGTGAAAAGCAAGGCCTAACTATAATAAACCTTGCTTTTATTTTCAAAGCATAAAATCACTTAACTCTTTGCATGACAATGCCATTATACATCTACAAT
>DATMYB010000457.1:0-2919 GCA_035561215.1 Syntrophomonas sp.
CCTCCGAGATGAAAAAAATTTTCAAACTCACCAAAAAACCATAAAAGTTACTCACCTTTTCGCAAATGCTAAAACCGCTAGAATCCCCATTTACCAAGGGGCCTTAAGCGGTTTTTCCTTTCACAAGTGTCAAACTCAGGAATATAACCACTCCTTCTCGTTTTGTCAATGACCATTTATCGTAAAATCAATATCCCCGCCGCCTATCTTTTTGGATTTTCATCCATTGGTTTTATCGTGGAAAACAAGGTCTCCGCATAAGTTCCCGGCTTGGCAAAGCGCAAGGCTATCTGCAGCCGATACCAATTAAATTTGATTTGACGTTAGCGGCACAGAACACTATGATAGTTGGATGTAAGCAGCGTTCAATGCAACGACGAAATGATTGCGGAATCTATCAATAAACAATAGGAGACTACGGAAATGGCAGAAGCCCTGAACGATAACGACAGAACGGAGCACCGTCAAACCTACTTGGGCAACAGGGGATTTATTGCCTTTATCGCTCTGATGAACATGTTTATTCCTTTGTCAACGGATTTATATTTACCCGCGCTGCCCAACATGAATATCTATTTCGGCAGCAGCTCCGCCGTTACCAATTTAACCCTTAGCGCATTTTTCATTTTTTACGCCGTTGGGCTTCTGTTCTGGGGTCCTTTAAGTGATAAATACGGAAGAAAGCCGGTATTGCTGGCAGGCAGCGTCATATATATGATTTGCAGCCTCGCCTGCGCTCTTTCCGCCGATATCTATTTTATGATCGCCTCCCGCGCTTTGCAGGGAATCGGAGCAGGCGGCATCACTTCCGTTTCTATTGCCATTATTAAGGACTGCTTTTCCGGCAAAAGGCGGGAAACCATTTTAGCCGTCTGCCAATCGATTTCCGGTCTGGCCCCCATGCTGGCCCCGGTAGTGGGCGCTTTGATCCTGAAGATATCCGATTGGCGGGGGGCTTTTTGGGTTCTGGCCGGTATCGGGGTGATCAATTTGATCTTTACGATGCTGTTTCAGGAAACGTTGCGTGAGGAAGAAAAGTTTGAAGGCAGCCTGACCGGTTCTGTCGGCCGTTTAATGATCGTGGCCAGAAATAAAAGCTTTTTTTACCCGTTGATCATATTTTCTCTGTCCTCCCTGCCATTCATGGGATACATAGCCGTATCGTCATACATATACGAAGATTATTTCGGTCTCAGCGCTCAGGCCTATAGTTATTATTTCGCCGCCAACGCTTTGGTTTCACTGGGAGGCCCCTTCATTTATATCAGATTTTTAAGCGGCATGAATAAAATACGTATGGCTTTAATCTTTTTCATTCTATCCGTCATCAGCGGCATTTTGGTAATAACGGTGGGCACCCTGGCTCCCCTCTGGTTTTTGTTCTCCTTTATGCTGATGTCCCTGTCCGGAACCATACTGAGACCTTTCAGCACCAACATTTTGCTGGAACAGCAAAAGAGCGATACCGGCTCGGCCTCCTCCCTGATCAATACATTATTTACTGTACTGGGGAGCATAGGCATGTCGCTGGCATCGATTGCTTGGGAGAATATAGTAGCCGGACTGGGGATGCTGATTGCAATCTTCTCGCTGCTGGCAGCCATAGGCTGGATGCTGTTCATAAAGTCGGACATACCGTGTATCGGCGTTAAGGATATACAATCCTCCCCTTCCGCAGACTACTAGTAGTCTGTGTCGCCTAAAAGTTTAGGTTATCCGCCGAGGAAAATTTTTGCAGGACAAGGCGGAGGATTGAGCAATACTGGACGTATTGCGATTGACGACAACGTAGCCATGCAGAAATTTAACCGACAAGAAAATGTGGAATTAGGGTTGACAGAGTACTAGACACGTCCGCCATGTTCGCCCGGAAATGCCGGCGAAACGTTTCCGGGAAAGGTTTCATTCTGTAGCGGGCTTGACTATGACAATATCATGTGTGGATTGGAAAACGCCGACAAGAGAGCCTGCCAGCGGCAAATGTCGGTAAGCCCTCTTTGAAACGCTGCCTTACCGGGCGGGGTTCAGATGTATATCCATACATACCTTCCCGATTGCAGTACAAATGCAACGGGTCGTACGCAAAGAATACTCACGGTCATCTTCCGGCGCATTCGGCACCGGCGGACGGATGTCGCATTGGATATCCTTCTTTTCCATCAAAGTCATCACGTTTCCGCTTATGATATTGGCGATTTCTGCAATGGCGGAAGTAACGAAATCATCTACGCTGTCTAATTCCATGCCGCTTAATATGTTCACTATTTTCAGGGACGTCTCCCGCGGGAAACGATACATTACCGCACCGATAAGATCGCCGACGATGCCTATGGAAATAGTAAGGGATTCGCCCTCGTAATCGGAGGTGTTTACCGGGCAATCGTTGATTTCGGACAAATCCAGCATAAGTTGAAATACATCCCGGGTTGCGGTCAGAAACGATTCATACAGATTACTTACCATCTCCCGCCGCCCCCCTTTGTTTGGCATAATCAGCAATACGCTGGTCTTCGGACGCCACATGATGAATCAGCCACGACAGCAGTTTACCTGCAAATTGCTGCATCAATTGCTCATCGAAGCCTTTCTCCTTATACTCACGTTCAACTTGAACGACATATTCAACCATCCCCGCATGTATTTTTTTATGCGTCTCGTAACCCGGATAGCCTATGCCTTGCTGATAAACTTCTTCGTCGTGAAAATGCTCTACCACATATCTTTTCATAAATTCAAGGGTTTCGTTTACCTGCTCAACTTTTTCTTCCCACGAAGAAGGCGAGCGCAGCGTTTGAATAAATACCTCCACCCGGCGGAACAGTTCCTTATGCTGCTCATCCACTAATGGAACGCCCAGGGCGTACTTGTCTTTCCAGAGCATTAGCATTCCTCCCGTTTTGTATTTGATTTTCTTAAACC
>DATMYB010000458.1:0-8465 GCA_035561215.1 Syntrophomonas sp.
TTTTGTCTATTACTGTTGCCCATATCATTTTTTTCAATAAAATGTCACAAGCAAATCAGCGGGATCAACAACAGGCGTAAATAAAAATATCATATTTACCAGCAAACAGCCTGGCCTCACGCTAGGGAAACCAGGCTGTCCTTTTCACTTTACAGTTTTATTTATACTTATACGCTGCTTCAACCGCAGCACATTCATCACTGAAAACTTCGGTTGAAAAATGGTCAGCAAGATATGAATTACACTACCGCTGAACCGGTTTGATTGCGTGGCGGTGTACCGTTTCCGCCCTTTATCCGCTTATAAATCTCCATCACCAGCACCGGTACCAGCGCCAGGCCTAAGCCAGTTAAATAAAGCGTCGCCGACAACTGGGTCATACCGAAGGCGGCTGCCGCCGGAGGGATAAATAAAATCAGGCAGATCAGCAGGAGCGAAGCTAACGCGGCTCCATTCAAATACTTGTTGGTGAAAAAGCCGATCTGAAACAGCGAATGGGTAGAACGCATATTGAAGGCGTGAAAAATCTGTGTTCCTGCCAAAACAATAAAGGCCATGGTACGGGCGGCAACGATGTCGCCGGTGATCTTCCAGGCCCAGACGAAGCCAAGCAGGGTCAGCAGAGCAAACATGGCTCCCTGCAATCCTATTCTGATTCCATATCCGTCCGCAAATATGCTCTCCTCTTTGGGTCGGGGAGAACGGCGCATGATATCTTTTTCCACCGGCTCCATGCCCAGAGCGATGGCCGGCAGGCTGTCCGTGACCAGATTGATCCACAGCAACTGCACCGCCAGTAAGGGGGATATCTGCCAGGCCAGCATGGCGATGAAAACCACCAGCACTTCGCCGATGTTGGTGCCCAGTAAAAAACCCACCGTATGTTTGATATTAGCGTAAATGCCACGGCCTTCTTTGACGGCGTCAACGATGGTGGCGAAATTGTCATCGGTCAGGATCATATCCGCGGCCCCCTTGGCCACGTCGGTGCCGGTGATGCCCATGGCGCAGCCAATATCGGCGGCTTTTAGCGCCGGCGCATCATTGACCCCGTCGCCGGTCATGGAAACTACCGCGCCTTGCCCCTGCCAGGCTTTAACGATGCGGATTTTGTCCTCAGGCGATACCCGTGCGTATACGGCAATGCTCCGCACTCGCTCATTCAACTGGGTATCGTCCCATCCCGCCAGTTGACTGCCGGTAATCGCTTCGTCCCCCGGCTGCAGTATACCCAGATCCGAGGCTATGGCCGCGGCGGTCACCACGTGGTCACCGGTTATCATCACCGGTTTGATGCCGGCCTCCCGGCACAGCGCCACGGCTTCCCTGGCTTCCGGGCGGGGAGGGTCGATCATACCCAGCAATCCCAAAAAGGTCAGGTCTCTTTCCAGATTCTCCGGATTCATCTCCTCGGAGGTTGGCAAAACTTCGATCTCCTTGCTGGCTACCGCCAAAACCCGCAACGCCTGGCCGCTCATCTCGTCCGTCATGCTTCGGCCGGCCTCTATGTCGCCCCCAATGCAGCGTTCGGCGATAACATCAAAGGCGCCTTTGACGATGACGATAATTTTCCCGTCCATACGGTTGATCGTCGTCATCAGCTTGCGGTCGGAATCAAAGGGCAGGACTCCTTCCCGTGGGCAAGTACGGTTTAATTCCTCCTTGAACAGACTGTTTTTGTAAGCGGCAGCCACGATCGACGTTTCGGTAGGATCGCCGATGTGGTGTTCCCTGCCTTCTCCGTCTATTTCCACCGTACCTTCCGAGCACAAGGTGGCGTAACCCAGCAGTTGCTTGATCGGTTCGGAGTTGTTGGAGTTGATGGCCTCTTCCAGACCGGTGGCAGCGTTGAACGCTTTTACCAGCGTCATTTGATTAAGCGTCAGCGTACCGGTTTTGTCGGAACAGATGACCGAAGCGCTTCCCAGTGTTTCCACCGCCGGCAGCTTGCGGATGATGGCATTTTTTTTCACCATCCTCTGCACTCCGATGGCCAGCACCACCGTCACAATCGCCGGCAGTCCCTCCGGGATGGCAGATACCGCCAGGGCAATGGCAATCATAAATATCTCCATGATCTTCATGCCGCTGTAGAGCCCGATTCCGAATATGACCGCGCAAATGGCCAGGGCCAGGAAGCCGATGTACTTGCCCAACTCGGCCAGCTTGTGCTGCAGCGGCGTCTGCATATCGGGGGCGGTGTTCAGCAGGCCGGCGATTTTGCCCATTTCCGTTTGCATACCGGTGGCGGTAACGACTGCTTTGGCCGTGCCGTAAGTCACGCTGCAGCCGGAATATACCATATTAAAGCGATCGCCCAGCGCATCATCAGCAGCGACTATAATCTGAGCGTTTTTTTCCGTGGGAACCGATTCGCCGGTAAGGGCCGATTCCTCAGATTTTAAACTGTATGACTCTATTAACCTGGCGTCGGCAGGAACGAAATCCCCTGCCTCCAGCTTGATGATATCACCCGGCGCCAGCTCCGCCGCGTCGACGATCATCTCCCGGCCGTCGCGAACCACCCGCGCATGGGGCGCGGACATATTTTTAAGCGCTTCCAACGCCTTTTCCGCTTTCCCTTCCTGCACGACTCCGATTACGGCGTTCAACAGCACGATCAGAAGAATCAGCACCGGCTCGAAATAGCCTTCCCCTTCGTAGGCGGCCACAACAAATGAAATCACCGCAGCAATCAGCAGGATAATGATCATTACATCTTTAAACTGTTCCAGGAAAAGCTGCAGATACGTCTTACCTTGGCCCTCATCCAGACGGTTGGCCCCATACTGTTCCAGCCTCCGGACGGCCTCCTCCCGGCCCAGTCCGGGGACTGGATCGACTTGCAGTTCCTGCAGGGTCGCTTGCACCGGTTTATTGTACGGTAAAAAAATCATTAATACCTCCCCTCGCGTTTAAACCCTATATTTCCCTATTTCCGTTATTTCCTGCAACCAGATCGCCGCGCTGGCATCACTGGGCATACGCCAGTCGCCCCGGGGCGACAGACAGATCGAACCGACTTTCGGTCCGTCCGGCAAACAGGAACGTTTGAATTGCTGGCTGAAAAAACGCTGATAAAAAACTTTCAGCCACGCTAATATCTCCTCGTCGCTCACCTGGCCGGCGAAAGCTTTGCAAGCCAGCAGATAAACTTTGGCGGGAGAAAAGCCCCAGCGCATCATATAATACAGGAAAAAATCGTGCAGGTCGTAGGAACCGATAACGTTTTCCGTCTTTTGCGCAATACTTCCGTCCGGATCAGGCGGCAGCAGCTCGGGACTGATGGGAGTATCCAGTATGTCCCGCAAAATGCTGCTGACTTTGGAATTGTCTGTGGTATCAGCGTACCAGCCCACCAAATATTTCACTAGGGTTTTAGGAACCCCGGCATTGACCGCATAATGGCTCATATGGTCGCCGTTGTAAGTACACCATCCCAGCGCCAGTTCCGATAAATCGCCTGTGCCCACTACCAGACCGCCTTCCTTGTTGGCCACGTCCATCAATATCTGGGTGCGTTCCCGGGCTTGTACGTTTTCGTAGGTAATGTCCAAATCGGCAGGGTCGTGCCCAATGTCCCGAAAGTGCAGCCGACAAGCCTCTTCGATAGGAATTTCACGGAAATTAATCCCCAACTCTTTCATTAACTCACTGGCATTGTCTTTGGTGCGCCCCGTAGTGCCGAACCCCGGCATGGTAATTCCGCGGATATCATCATAAGGATAACCCAATTGGGCAAAAGCTTCACGGCACACCAGCAGTGCCAAAGTTGAATCCAACCCGCCGGATATGCCCAGCACGGCCCTCTTTATACCGGTTTTCCACATCCGTTGCGCCAGGCCGTTCAACTGGATGGTAAAGATCTCGCGGCAACGGGTATCCCGGTCATTTTTATCGCCCGGCACAAAGGGATACCGGTCCACTTTTCTTTTTAGTTTTGCCGGAGCCACGGGAAGTGCTTTTTCCTGATAAGAAAAAGTCACGATCCGATAGTCTTCCGCCGGCACTTTTCCCATAAAGCTGTTGGCTTTGCGGCGCTCGTTATTCAGTTTTTCCAAGTCGATATCGGTGATCACCACGACGGATTCCTCGAATCGCTTTTCCTCTAAAATTATGCCGTTCTCAGCGATAATAGAATGGCCTCCGAAGACCAGGTCGGTAGTCGATTCGCTGGGACCGGAGGAAGCGTAAACATATCCGGCCAGACAACGGGCGGATTGCTGATTGACCAAAGCCAAACGGTATTCGGCCTTGCCCACCAACTCATTGCTGGCGGACAGATTGGCAATCAGATTGGCGCCATACAACATATGGCAGGAGCTTGGAGGTATCGGCATCCACAGGTCTTCGCAGATCTCCACTCCCAGACATAAAGGGTATGATTCGCATTTAAACAATAACCGTTCCCCAAAGGGAACGGATTGGGAGCACAACATCACCGCATCGCTGAGCCGGCCACTGGCCGGACTGAACCAGCGCTTTTCGTAATATTCGTTATAGTTGGGGATAAAGGTCTTCGGCACCACTCCCAGAATTCTGCCTCGATGCAGCACCGCCGCGCAGTTGAACAGCTGATTATCCGCCTCCACCGGCAGTCCGACGGTCATCAGCATATCCATGGAAGCAGTGGCCAGCAGCAATTCCTGTAAGGCCTGTTGTCCCTGGCTGAGCAGCAAACGCTGATGAAACAAGTCGGCGCAGGTATAGCCGGTAAGACATAGTTCCGGAAAGACCAGAACTTTGACCCGATCCCGGTCTGCCAGTTCCGCCAAATGAATGATCTCTCGCAGATTGGCCTGGGGGTTGGCAATTTGTATTCTGGGCACAGCCGCGCCCACGCGGATGAACCCCATTTTATGGGCGTCAAACATAGCAAGTATCCTCTCCGAGCAAATATATGTCCTTATAATAACATATTTGCCCAAAAGGATAACCGCGTATTCCCGGAAAGGATCGTAACTCAAAAGCAACCATTTTATAACCGCAAGCCATTGTTCTGAAGGTCATTTGCCCCAATGATTTACCTTATATCTTTAATCGTTTTTACAAATCGGACAAATCGAGGAATACGATGTTCTCTTACTTTTCAAGCCTTAGACTTTGGACTGCCTCGGTCAATCTCTGGTCAACCCTGATATCAAGCTCCTGCTCCAAACGCTTTTTAAAGCTGTAGTAAAGCTTGGTTGCCTTACTTCTCCTTCCCTGGGCCATATACAGCTTGAGCAGTTCCAGGCATACGTTTTCGTTGTAGGGTTCCGCTGCCAATGCGCGTCTCAAAACTGCTTCGGCCTTTTGCAATTCTCCCCGCTTGATATGGATGGCGCTTCGTTTTTGGCATGCTTCTATAAAGATGGATTTGAGCCTTTCCCGCTCCTGAAATACCAGGTCTCCGTAATCGCTGCCTTCCATCAAATCTCCCTTATAAACCGCTATCATTCTCTCCAGAACATCTGCCTGTTTTTGCTCTGTTTCAGGTGATTGGCCGCCTGGCAGAGACAGTTCATCATAGAGGCGTAAAAATTCGTGTATGTCAAGCTCCAATGCCTCATTTTTTCTTATTTGCAGGCCGTCTGGGGTTTCGTAGATAAAGGCGTTGTTTCCCGCAACTTCCGCATGATATTGGGAAAGCGTTTTTCTCAGATAATATAGGGCCGTCCGTTGTGAAGCAAGGGAGGATTTGCTGTCCGATTCGGGCCATAAAATCTCGGCCAGAGTCTCTTTGGATATGGTATTGCCGCTGCCCAGCAAAAGATAGTCGAGAAAGCCCTTCACCTTTTTGGTCTTCCACTCGCTGTCGGGAATTTTTATCCCGTTTACCGAAATCTCCGGCTTTCCAAACAGAGTTGCCTTGACAAAATAAAGCTGTTCCGAACCATCCCCTTTGCAGGGGGAGACAAAATCATCAATGAAAGCTGCTATGCGGCTTTCGTCTATGGTTTTTATCCTGGCGCTCAAGTACCTTACCGTCTTGTCCCCGTAAAATTTTTCCAGCAGCTCTTCCGCATGCCCGGTACAATAGCCGTAGCGTATGCTTCGCAGCGCCATTTCCACCATCGTGGGGATATGGATATCCCAGAACATAAAATATTTATTACCGGCCGCCAAATCCATGGCCTGCTTCAGATAACGGTGTCCCCGTTCCATATCGCCCCCGGCGTAATACAGCCTGGCTAAGTGGAAATAGGAGCCGCAAAGTATCTGATATGACTTTTTGGCCTTGGCAGACTTTATCGAGGCCAGCAGGCAGCGTTCCGCCAGCTGCAAATCTCCCGCCTCCCTGGCAATGGCTCCCAATATCGACAGGGAGTTTTCATAGATCATCATGCCGGGACGCGCCTTGCGGATCAGCTCAATGTCCTGGCGGGCTTCCTCAAGGTCCGGCGCGGGCCCGCCGGGTTGTATGGCCCAAAGGCACCGGAGCAGCCGGCACGCTGCCGCCAGTGCTGTATTGTTGATCTGGCGGAAGTGAAATACAGCATGGTCCAGCATTTCAACCGCGGCTTCCCCATCAAAGGACAGGTAGCGCTCCAAAGCAGCCAAACGCCTTCCGTGGGCCGACAGGTATTCATAATCGTATTTCTCGCCGACGGCCAGGATTTCAGCGATATATGATGGCAGCCGCTCTTTTTCGTTCTTGAGCGTTAAGACGATGCTGAGAAAAAGCAGGATAAACCCCCGGGAAGGCTCAATATGTTTGAATTTATCCAATATTAACGCGGTTTCCATGCAGCGCTCCGCCTGATCAAGCTTGCCCAGGCAGTAATAAATAATACAGGAAAGGATTAGGTACAGCCATTGACTGTCTTCAGGAAGAAGGGCGTACAGCACGCTTTCGCTTTGTGCCGCCGCCAGGGAAAAGCGTTCTTCACCGATGGACCGTACCATGTCAATGATGATCAAAGTATTCCGAAGCTCCGGTGCAACATCGGGCAGTTGTTGGGGAAGGCCCGCTGTCATTTCGACCAGCCCCTTCATATCGTTGCTGCACATTAAAATATAGATCAGGACACTGGCCGCGTCATAATAGGTCTGAAGTTTGTTATCATGCAGTGACAGGTGCAGAATTTTTTTCAGGATGTCCACCATTTCCGGCTGCCGGCTATGGGGCATCAGCTGCGCTTTGAACAGCAGGAGGACCGGGTTATCATTGATCATATCCCCGGGCAGCAAATCCAGCCACATCTTCAGCTGCCCGGTCTCTCCGATCATGAACTTATTAAAGCCCGCTTCTGTCACCATATCCACAGCGGACGCGGAATCGCCGCATTTGATCAAATGCTCTGCGGCGCGGCCATAGCTGGCATGTCTCATGTAATATCCGGCGGCTTTCAAGTGCAGCCCTACAATCTGCTCGGCAGGATAACGGTCTTTTAGAACAGATAACAGAAATTCCCGGAATAAAGCATGAAAACGGTAAACAACTGGATCCCCGGGAATCCTCTGGATGAACATGCCGAACCCCATGCACTGCGCCATCAACAGCTTTACATCACCGATTTCCAGTATTTCCGAGGCTTCGGCCTCAGAGAAGTCCTGCAGCAGGGCCAGCCTGGCCAGGGCATCCTGCGTATTGCCTTCCACGGATTTGAGCACTTCCAGGGACATATACCGGAACAGGGCGTCCTCATGACCCGGCTTACCGGACTCGATTGCTGCGGCGTCAAGGCCTTTGCTCTGAAAAGCCTGCCATAAGATAATGACACCGGCTACCCAGCCTTCGGTGTTTTGGGCAATGAGTTCCGTCAATTTCCGGTCCGGGACGGTCTGGCCCATGCGCAGCATCAAATCCTCTATTTCAGCATGACTGAAAGCCAGGTCCTCCGCGTCAATTTCCAGGACCTTCTTTTCCAGTTTTTGTTTTTCCGTAAAAACAGGAAAATGGGCCCGGTTCAGCACAAAAATTGCCCAGGATGGCGGCAGGTTGTCGAGCAGATACCGGGTCATGTTGCATATGTCCTGGACTTGCGCCACGTTTTGAAAATCATCCAGGATAATATAGGTCCGGGTATCGCCGGCCCGGCTGTGATGCGCCCATATCTCCCGGCAGATGGCGGAAATGGCGTGATGCGGCTGTGACCGCATATCCGCCTGGTCCTCCAGGGCCTTCCTGGATTCTGCGAACGCAGCGGCTTCCGGCAATACCGCTTCGGCCAGGTGAGCAATGAACACCGGCAGGCTTTTATCCTCCGGGTCCAGGCGATACCAGCATACTCTGGAAGGCCTGGCTGCCTGACGGTTAAAATAGGAAACTGCTAAAGTTGTTTTTCCGTATCCGGCCGGCGCACTGACGGCAACCGCTCTGCAAGCATCCATATTTTTATGAAGCCTTTTCAGCCGGTCCGTCAGCAAAAAGCTTCCGGACAGCTCCGGCATAATCAGTTTGCTTTTTAAAACGGGAATGTTGTTCATATCTTCTACTCCGCGACTACATTTTTCCATGTCGATTTCGAAAGTATTGTAAG
>DATMYB010000459.1:0-2757 GCA_035561215.1 Syntrophomonas sp.
TTGACAGTCTGATCCAATACGTTCAGATAACGGGTCAACTCTTGCTCGTCGGCAAGCCCCATGGAGGAAACGGTAAACAGGTTGACCGTATGCTTCTTTTGGTAAGACAGGCGTTCCTCATACAGATCATCCTTGATGATAGGTTCGTTGACTTCCGGGTCCTCGAAAAGCGACCGGGCCATACCGTGATAAATCGCGTCATAAGAGGTCGCCCAAATTTTTGTTTTGAAGCCCTCACAATGGACCGGAATAATGCGCGCCGCTACCTCTTTCTGCGCCCGGTCTACCACGCCGTCCACATCGTCGCCAATGATGCTCGGTACGCAGCTTACTACCACGGTTATGGTCTTTGGCCGATAGAGGCGGTCGGCTTCCAGTATGGCGTTATACAGTTTATTTTCCGCACCGGAGATGACATCAATCTCGTTTAAGGCGGTGGAGAGCCATATTGCATCGCGCACCGAGCCGGTGCGCATATTCCCGCCCGAACGGGTATTGGCATTCTGCGAATGGGAGCATGCTCCGCAGCCTACCGCACCATGCACCAGATTGACATTGTCAGGCAGAGTGTTAAGTATAGAAATGCCAGGCAGCAGCAGGCAGATCGACCCCTGGGTAAAGCTGCGGCTGCCGTCCCTAAGGCAGCTGAATCGCCTGCCTTTGTCGGCCAGATTGCATAGCGTGCCTCCATATACTATACAAGCACCGAGGCGGTTTTCACGTTTGGGCGGTTCGCGGTTCTGCAAATAACTCATTGATAATAATCCTCCGTTTCAAAAAATATAGTTCGAGCACAAATCGCAGTTATAAGGGGTGAAGGTTCAAAAAGCCGGGCCGGGAGGCAGCGTCCCTTAAATATCAGTTTTTATATGTCCGCACGGTCCGGGAAATGGTTTGTAAATTCTCAAGAGGCGTGGAAGGCGGGATGTCGCAGCCCGGCATAACTATATAACCGCTGTTTGTTCCTATTTTTTCAATGCAGGCCAGGGTTTCCCGGCGGATTTCCTCTTCGGTGCCATTCTGCACCACATTGACCGGATTCAGATTGCCGGAGAAGGCAATTTTTCCGGCAAATGCTTCTTTGGCGATATCCAGGTCGACTTTATAATCAAGAGACATGATCTGCGCCCCGCTTTCGGCGATTAAATCCAGCAGGTCGTGAGTATTGCCGCAGATGTGCAGGCCCAATATCAAGCCCTTTCCGGAAAGGCGCCGATAAATATCCTTTATGTACGGAACGACAACTTCTTGGAAGTGCTTCCGGGAAATCATATCGCCGGACGCGGAAGGCTCAGCCATGAAAATCACCCGCGCGCCGGCGTCGATATAGCCCTGCATGTAGGCAAGATAGAGCTCCTCGGAAAAGCGCATGAGCTTATCGACCGCCTCACGGTTTTTATATATGCTTCGCATGAGTGCGTCTGCACCGAAGAGCAGACCGGAAAGTGTGAACGGCCCCCACATGCTGCCGCCGACAAGCCGCTGTCCCTTTTCTTTTTCCACTAAAAGGCGTGTAACTTCATAGATCACGCGGATATCAGGGTCTTTTACTATCTCCCGCGGGTCGAGCTTATCAACCTCGTCGGCGGATTTAAACAAAGGTTCAGAAACATCCGGGGTTCCCTTGCGCCGCCACTTTATTTTCCCGCCCACCGCTTTAACCACGATATTGTTATATCCCGATCCGACCCAGGAGATATCGGAATCGACCAAAGTATAACCTTCATACAGCCAGTCAGCCATGACCTGAGGCTGGAGCTTGAGTGCCTGTTCTAGAGTGACGCCGTTCCTGTTGATTGCCCACGCACCGGATGAAAGCAAAGCGAAGGGTATGCTTTCAACCGGCTCAAGCCGGGCTACTCGCTCAATAATCTCGGTATGGTTCATAATCAAGCCTCCTCGTTTTATATCCCGATAAAATTTGCAAGGGGGTCAACCCCACCGCGTCAAGCGAGTAGACCGCGCACCAGACGCACGGCCTCGGCCGCGTTGGGCGAATATCCGGCCGCGCCGATTTTATTGGCAAAGGCCTGAGAGATAGGCCCGCCGCCCACAATGACCTTGAATTTCGTTGGAAGACCGCGCTGGTTGAGTATGTCAATAACCTCTGCCATACCGGCCATCGTAGTGGTCATAAGGGTGGAAATAGCTATCACGTCGGCATTGTGCGCCACCGCATTATCGACAAAATCAGAAGGCAGGACATCCCGACCCAGATCAATGACGTTGAACCCGGCCGTTTCTAACATGATTTTTACGAGATTCTTACCGATATCATGGGTATCGCCCTCGATGACTCCGATAACAATCGTATATTTTTTGCCGTCGCTAGCGGTTTTTATGTGAGGCTTTAGAATGTCCAGCCCGGCGTACATGGCATCGGCACAGACGATCAGTTCCGGAACGAAGTACTCCTGTTCCTCAAAAAGCTCTCCGGCTCTTTCCATACCGTTGGCCAGCCCTTTGTCGATGGCGGTGTAGGCGTCGAATTTTTTTTCCACCACCTCATGGGAAAGGTCCACAACCGCATCCTCATCCATATTGACAACCGCATCCGAAAGCTTCTGATACAAAGTGTTTTCTTCTGACATATGACACGCCTCCTGATCTTTTTGTATATGAAACATATTTGTCTATATACCGGACTGTCAATTATACATTTTTTACGTATAGGAAATATTGGTTTCCTTTTCCTGATTATGCACTTAAAAACTGAAGGCCAAGGAAGCTTCTCGACATCTCGAAAGAAGCAATTCC
>DATMYB010000460.1:0-10087 GCA_035561215.1 Syntrophomonas sp.
GGTCGTCGCTTGTCCTACTGGATGTATTGCGATCGACGACAACATAGCCCTGAGCCTCGCAAGCGAGGATTTAGCTGGCGGGAATAAAAGTTTTAGGTCTAACAGACTACTGATAGCACCGGAGGAATAATGGATATAAAACTGGTGGCCCTGGATTTGGATGATACCCTGCTGGACTCCGGCCTGGAGATTTCTCCCGCTTGTGTGGAGTCCATCCGGAGAGTACGACAGCAGGGCGTGATAATAACCCTGGCAACCGGCAGGATGTTTAGGTCGGCCCTTCCTTATGCCAGACAGTTGGGCATAGATGTGCCGCTGATCACTTATCAGGGCGCCTGGGTGAAGAACTCCTCCAGCGAAGAAGTGCTGTATTACCAGCCGGTGCCGCCTTTGCTGGCCCGGCAGGTGATGTTGTATTTTCGGTCCCAAGAGGTTCATTACCACAGCTATTTTAATGATGAGCTTTGCATGGAAGCCATCTCCCCCGAGGGCGACGACTACGCCCGCCTGGCGGGGGTAAAGCCACAGCTGCGTCCTGATTTGGTAGCGGATCTGGATACATACGATGCCATGAAGATCATGGCGGTTACCCGGGACGAGTCGAAATTGCTGCTCATGGAGCAGGAATTGCGGGAGAATTTCGGGGACCAGCTATATATCACCCGCTCCAAGCCATATTATCTGGAAGTGATGAGCCGGCAGGCCGGCAAAGCTTTAGCACTGGAACTGATCGCCCGTTATTTCGGCATCAATCAGTCTGAAGTAATGGCGGTGGGGGATAGCTACAACGATTTGGAAATGATAAAATGGGCCGGCATGGGGGTGGCCATGGGCAATGCAGTACCTGCTGTCAAATCGGCAGCCGATTTCATTACCTTTTCCAATGATGCAGAAGGTGTCAACGAAGCGCTGCGACGTTTGGTTCTGAAGCCCTGCACTGCGACATAGCTACGACATTAATTTTAAATAATAAGTGAGGTTGTAACATGGCTTCCAAAGTTTATTACTCCAGTTTACGCATCAGTTCCGGCAGTTTGCTGGACAAAGCCGAGAAAGTATTGAAGCAGGCGGGCTTTGCCAATATTATTGAGCCCCGTGACCTGGTAGCGATCAAAATCCATTTTGGGGAAAGCGGCAATTTGGCTTATATCAAACCTCCCTATGTACGGCGGGTGGTGGAAATGATCAAAAAACTGGAGGGACGCCCTTTCCTCACCGATGCCAACACGCTGTATACCGGAACCAGAGCCAACTCGGTGGAGCATTTGGAAACCGCTATTAGAAATGGCTTCGCTTATGCAGTGGTCGATGCGCCTTTGATTATTGCCGACGGATTAACCGGCAAAGACTATGTAAAAGTGAAAATCAACGGCGAGCGATTGCAGGAAGTGAATATAGGCAGTAACGCTTACCATGCGGACACCATGGTGGTAATGAGCCACTTTAAGTGCCACGAACTGACCGGCTTCGGAGGAGCGATTAAAAATGTGGGCATGGGGCTGGGTTCCCGCAGCGGCAAACAGCAGATGCACTCCGATGTTTTGCCGTCGGTTTACGACAAGAAGTGCACCGGTTGTGCCAAATGCCGGCAGTGGTGCCCGGCGGACGCCATTGCGATGGAGGACTGGGACGGAAACAAGCGGGGACGCAAAGCGGTGATTATGGCGGACAAATGCTGGGGTTGCGGAGAATGCATCGTCACCTGCCAGTTCGGCGCGATCAGGCCCAACTGGAAGAGCAGCCCGGCAGCGCTGCAGGAAAAAATGGCCGAATATGCGCTGGGTGCGGTACAAAATAAAAAAGACAAGGTAATCTTCATAAATTTTGTCATGGATATCAGTCCGGACTGTGATTGTAACAGCCATAACGATTTTCCGATCGTGCAGGATCTGGGCATCCTGGCTTCCACCGACCCGGTGGCCCTGGACACGGCCTGTGCCGACTTGGTCAACAGCATGCCGGCTTTGCCTGGTTCAATTATTGAGGGGAGAGAAGCCGGGGCGGACAAATTCCGAGCAGTGCATCCCGATATCGATTGGAAACTGCAGCTCCGGCATGCGGCTAAAATAGGACTGGGAACCATGGAATATGAATTGATCGGCAAATAGATCGGGGGTCGGGTATTGGGCGATTATATCATTGCTATCGATATCGGCGGGAGCAAAATACTGGGGGCGATAATGGATCGTTCCGCCAGGGTATTGCTGCGCCGCCGTGAAAATACCTGCGCAGTTGGTCATCCGGGAGCGGTAGCGGATCAGGTGGCGCGCATGGTGACGCAAATGAAAGACACCATGGGTTTGCAGGAACAGGATATTCTGGGAATCGGCGTGGGGGTTCCGGGACCGCTGGATTATCAGGCGGGAGTGGTGGAGGAATCTCCTAATTTGCAATGGGAAAAGTATCCGATTCGGGATGAACTGAATAAAAGATTAGGCGCCAAACTTTTGCTGGACAAAGATACGAATGTGGCGGTAATGGGTGAAGCTTACTTCGGAGTGGAGCACCCTTGCGATAATATGATTTACATAACGGTCAGCACCGGTATCGGCGGAGGTATTATTACCGAGGGACGCCTGCTGCACGGACTCCACGGCGGAGGCGGGGAAATCGGCCATATGACCGTTGATCCCGATGGACCCTTATGCGGATGCGGGCGCCGGGGCTGCCTGGAAGCGGTGGCTTCCGGAACAGCCATAGCCCGGCAAGCGGAAGCTTTGATCGCCCAGGGCGGCGGGAAAAAAATCCTGCACTATCTCGAGCCGGGACAGACGGTCAGCGCTCGGGAGGCAGCCCAGGCTGCCCATGATGGGGACGAAGAGGCGCTGGATCTATTTCTGCGGGCCGGACGTTATTTGGGCGCGGGAATTGCCAGTTTGGTCAATATTTTAAATCCGGAAAGAGTTATTCTCGGCGGCGGCATGGCGCTGGGCGCCCAGGACTTGCTGTTGCCGACCATAAGAAATGAAGCCTTCAATAATATTTTTTCTTTGCATAGACGTGACCTGAAGATAGGAATGACTCGTCTGGGAGAAGATATAGTACTGGTAGGATGTGCAGCCATGGTACTACATGATCCTACCGTCGGCAACCGGAATAATTGAAAGGAGTTTTTCCATGACGATTGAAAAGATGCAGGCTTATCTTGCTAGTCTGCCGGAGCAGTTCGAGGAAATTCTGGGTTTAAACATAAGTCTGCCGGACCGGTACCGAAAGGATTACCGCAATATTGTGGTCACCGGTCTGGGCGGTTCCGCCATCGGCGGGGACATACTCCGCAGTTACGCCCTCAGCCGGTGCAAAATTCCGGTGATCGTCAACCGGGATTATGTGCTGCCGTCTTTCGTCGATGAGCGGACTTTGGTGCTGACGGTAAGCTATTCCGGCAATACGGAGGAGACCCTCAGCGCTTACCGGCAGGCACGGCAAGCGGTTGCGGATATAATCGTGATCAGCAGCGGCGGCCGGTTGTCCGATCTGTCGGTCGCTGACGGATGTCTGACCATAACCGTCCCGGGAGGAATGTCGCCCCGGGCGGCCAGCGGTTATCTATTTTGCCCTTTGGCCCTGGTGTTGGAGGAGATGGGCCTGCTGCCCGATGCCAGAGCTGAATTGCAGGAAGCGCTGCAGGTGTTGAAGGAGTTGCGGGGGCAGTTAAACCCTGACGTAACCGGAGACCATAACCAGGCCCGGCACCTGGCTGTGGCCATGAAAAACCGGATTCCGCTGATTTGGGGGAGTGCAGGCCATTCTGAAATCGCCGCGTTGCGCTGGAAGACCCAGATCAATGAGAATGCCAAAGCACCGGCGTTCTGTAACACTTTTCCGGAGCTGAACCATAACGAACTGGTGGGGTTTGAGGAACCGGCTGAACTGCTGTCCAGGATGCTGGTGGTTATATTGCGGGATCCCGATGAGCATGAACAGGTTAAGAAACGCATCCGTATAACCGGCGATATTATCCGGGAAAAGGTGGCCGGGATCATGGAAATCGAAGCCTCCGGAAAATCCTGGCTGGCCAAACTTTATTCGCTGATTTATATAGGCGACTATGCCAGTTTCTATCTGGCTCTGGAATATGGAATCAATCCTACTCCCGTCCAGGTCATCGACTATTTAAAAGCCGAGTTGGCGCGCTAGTGTACTGTACCATTCACTTTTGGATAAAGGACGCAGGATGAATTTTCAGTCTGCAAGGGGTCGTCGCTCAGCATAGCCGTAGCTATGGTGAGCGACGACAACACAGCAGATGAAAATTTAGACAAGTCATTTGCCGAAATATGAGTGGTACAGTACACTGGTAGTCTGTTACATTTAAAAGCTTATTTTATCCGGCGCGATAAATTCTCGCAGGGGAAGGCGGAGGAGGAAGCAATACTGGACGTATTGCGATCGACGACAACGCACCCATGCGAGAATTTAGCCGGCGGGAATTAAAGTTTTAGGTGTAACAGACTACTAATATCATCTGCAGAAAGACGCGGGCAGGAAAGTTATCAGACATAAGCGAGACAATTTAAGGTTAAACTAATTGCAAGTCGGGGAGACAGCTTGTAGTAGTCTATCACCCCTAAAAGTTTATTTTATCCGGCGAGAAAAATTTTTGTAAGGTAAGGGGTCGTCAATCGCAATACTGGACGTATTACGATTGACGATAACGCAACCCTGAGCCTCGCATAGCGAAGATTTAGCCGGCCGGGAATTAAATTTTTAGGTGTAACAGACTACGCTGATCCCCGACTGTTTTTGTTCAGCTTGAAGGGTTAAATATAAAATTGAAAATTCTTGACTGCGCAGGTGAAATCATGAAGTTTTACGGAGATTATCATACCCATTCCCGCCATAGCGACGGACGCCAGTCCGTCCGAGAGATTGCGGCGGCGGCCGGTGGCAGAGGAGTTAAAGAGGTGGCCGTGACCGACCATGGTCCCCAGGTAGCGGTAATGGGGGTAAAGAATGAGCATACTTACCTCGCCATCAAAGCAGAAGCAGAAGCCGTAAATGACAGCGGTAAAGCGGACGTATACGTTTTTGTCGGCGCTGAAGCCAATATAACCAGCCTGCAGGGAGACCTGGATATTTCAGACGAAGTTATCGCCCAGTTGGATCTGCTGATTGCCGGTCTGCATCCTTATACCCGCCCGGCTACGATTGATGACGGTTTAGGTATCTGGGTGCAGAACAGCCTGCGCCATTTTGGCAAAGCCTGGCGGGAAAAAGCCAGGAACAACAATACCAAAGCAACGGTGGAAGCGCTGTACCACCATCCGGAAATCGATATTCTGGCCCATCCCGGATTGTTTTTCAATGTGGACATGGAGGAAACGGCCCGGGCTTGCATAAAAAACGATGTTCTTTTCGAAATAAATTGTGGCCATAAACATCCCGCGCTTTCTGATATAATAATAGTAGAAAAGTTGGGCGTTGATTTTATTGTCAACAGTGACGCACATTTTCCGGATTCGGTAGCCCAACTGGCATACGGAGACCACGTCATCAGCCGCTTGGGGATTGAACCTGCCAGAATAGCAAATCACTGGGAGGGAGGAGAACATGATAAAGCAAACCATGAACGATCAACATCTGCTAATCATTACCGGCATGTCCGGCGCCGGCAAGACGCAGACTATAAACTGCCTTGAAGATATGGGCTATTACTGTGTTGATAATCTTCCTCCCAGTTTGCTGATCAAGTTTATCGAACTCAGCCTGCAGGCCGAGACCAGCATCATAAAAGTTGCCATGGTCATAGATGTCCGGGGAGGAGAGTTCTTCCACGATTTGTTCCACTCCCTCGAGGAACTGGAGGAGCATAAAATAGGTTATGAAATCCTTTTCTTGGAAGCTTCCGACGAGGTGCTGGTGAGCAGATTTAAGGAATCCCGCCGCCGTCATCCTTTGGCTCAGGGCATGGCGCTGCTGGAGTCAATCCGCACTGAGCGCAAGATGCTGGAGGAACTGAGAGGCAGAGCCAATATTATCGTTGACACTTCCAACTTGACTCCCCGGGAGTTGAATGAAAAGCTGATCAGTTACTTTTCGGAGGGCAAGACCGGCGACTTTATCGTCAACATCGTTTCTTTCGGCTACAAGGTGGGCATACCCGTTGATTGCGACATCATGATGGATGTCAGATTTCTTCCCAATCCCTTTTATGATCCGGTGATGAGGAACATGACCGGGGAGGACAAAGAAGTCATCGATTATGTCCTCAACTCCCCGGTAAGCAAATCCTTCATCCGCCGCTATTTGAATTTGCTTAAATTTCTAATACCTTACTACATTGCGGAGGGCAAGACCAATCTGGCCATTTCCATCGGCTGCACCGGCGGTCAGCACCGTTCGGTGGTACTGGCCGACTATATCGGCCGTCAGTTGCGAAAGATAGGCTATAATGTAATGGTAAAGCATAGAGATGTAGGGAGATATAAAAGTCAAGTCAAAGGAGAAAGGCTTTTATGAACAACTCCAAAGATGATCCCAAAATTGTGGTGGTGGGCGGAGGAACCGGATTGTCGGTGCTGCTGAAAGGGCTAAAGCGTTATACCGATCAGCTTACCGCCATCGTTACCGTCAGCGACGACGGAGGCAGTTCAGGCAGACTGAGAGCGGAAATGGGGATTCTGCCTCCCGGAGATATCCGCAACTGTCTGGTGGCGCTGGCGGAAACAGAGACGTTGATGGACAGGGTCTTCCAGCATCGCTTTGAACAAGGCGAGGGCATTAAAGGCCACAATTTAGGAAATTTGCTGATGGTGGCCATGGCGGAGATAACTGGCGACTTTGTCAGCGCCATCAAGGAAGTAAGCAAGGTCCTGGCGGTGAGGGGCCAGGTCATTCCCGCCACGCTGGAATCGGTTAATCTGGGCGCGGAAATGAGCGATGGGGCCATTGTAGTAGGCGAAACCGCCATTCGGCAGCACCGAGAGAATATAGCGAGATTATTTTTAATTCCGGAAAAATGTCTTCCTATCCAAGCCAGTATTGACGCCATTAAGGCGGCGGATGCGATTGTGATCGGACCGGGAAGCCTGTATACCAGCATTATCCCTAATCTGTTGGTGGAAGGCGTAAGCGAAGCGATGATGCAATCCCCGGCGGTTAAAATATATGTAAGCAATATCATGACTGAACAAGGTGAAACCGATGATTTTACCGCCCTGGATCATATCAGAACCATTTTGCATTACGCCCGTCATCCGATCATAGATTATGCGGTTTTGAATACCGGCGTTATTGATGATTTGCGGCTGGATCGTTATCGCCAGGAAAAAGCGGCGCCGGTGGATGCTTATTATCAGCAGATTCTGGACATGGGCATTAAAGTTGCGGCGGAAGATCTGGTGGGGGAAGATGATGTGGCCTGGCATGATACCCATAAATTAGCCCAAACCATAATCGGCATTATTAGAAGTGAACAACAGAAGCTGCCGGGCAGAGCTGCAAATGAGAACGCCAATGCTATTTATTATGCATCCAACGGAGGCCAAAGTGAGTTTTGCGAATAATGTAAGAGATGAAGCCGCCCGTATCATGCCGGAAAAGACCTGCTGCAAACGGGCGGAACTGGCTGCCCTGATAGCCATGCGTGGCGAGACCATGAAAAAAGAAGACGGCAGCCTGACCTTGCAATTGGAATCAGAAAACGCGGTGGCCGCCCGCAAGACCTATCGTCTGTTGAAAGATGTCTGCGGTCTGCAGGCCTCTGCCAGCATAGTCGAAAGAAAATGCTTCAAGCTTAAGCATTTTTATTTATCCAGGGCAGTGCTGCAGGCGGACGACTTGTTGCGGATGCAAGAGTTAGGTCTGATCGACCGGGACGGTAATCCGGTCAAACATTTGGATAACAGCATAACTTCCAAAAGCTGTTGCAAGCGTGCGTATCTGAGAGGACTATTTATATGCAAGGGCTTTGTCAACCGGCCTGAAGCCAATTATCATCTGGAAATCGTTTTCAACGATACGCGCATGGCCAGGGAAGTAAAAAAGCTGGCTGCCAAATTGGATGTGGAAACCGGCATCGGCGAGCGTAAAAATAATCTGATTGTATATATTAAAGATAGTGAGAAAATCGTTGATTTCCT
The DNA here is from genome assembly GCA_035561215.1 of Syntrophomonas sp. Lineage (GTDB taxonomy): Bacteria > Bacillota > Syntrophomonadia > Syntrophomonadales > Syntrophomonadaceae > Syntrophomonas_B. The sequence goes on from DATMYB010000460.1 coordinate 8,085, forward strand.
GCGGGTGATCGGAACCAGCAAAGCGCTGCTGGAATTTGAGAATGTGCGCATCATAAAATCAATGCGCAATCAGGTAAACCGTCAGGTCAACTGCGAGACCGCAAATTTAGGAAAAACCATTGAGGCTTCAGTACGCCAGGTGGAATTGATTGAAGCTCTGATCGCCAAACTGGGGATGGGCAAGGTCCCGCCGCAGCTAAGGGAATTAGCGTTGCTGCGGATAGAACATCCCGACAGTACGTTAAAAGAGTTGGGGGCCATGATGAACCCCCCTTTGACCAAGTCCGGAGTTGCCTATCGTATGAGGAAGTTGGAAGTTTTTGCGGAAGAGAATTTATATGAAGCATAAGCAGTATTACTTGCAGGATTTTTGGCTCTTATAAAGAATATATAAAGATATAATGTCAGAAAATGTCGCTATAAATAAGTGAGCAATGGTGTCGATCAAAAAAGTGAGGTATCCTGATGAAGTTAAGCCACGATATATACCTGGAACAACAGCAAAAGTTGCTGATGACTCCGGAACTGCGTCAGGCTATTGCCATGCTGCAGATGTCCACGCTGGAGTTGGGTGAATATGTGCAGAATGAGCTGGAGAATAATCCTTTTTTGGAAGAAAAAGACCAGGATGAAACCGATGACATGGAGCGGGTCGAGCAGCCGGACAATAACGAAAACGACAATAAAACAGAAGAGTGGCTGGAATATTATAATGATCGGGATATCGGATTAACCGTAGCCGATGTTGAGGATAAATCTTTTGATTCTTTCATCAGCAAATCTCCGAGTTTGTATGATCATCTGCAGTTCCAACTGCGCATGACTATTTGCAATAAAGAAGATTTGGTTATCGGCGATTATATTATCGGCAGCATTGACGGCAACGGTTATCTGACCGTGGAACTAAATGAATTAGCCCAAGCCACCGGCTCCGATTTGGAACGGGTGCAGCATATGCTGACGATTATTCAGTCTTTTCACCCCCACGGGGTGGGAGCCCGGGATTTGGCCGAATGCCTGTTGATTCAGCTGGAGCATTACGGCAAAGAGGATCCCGTCGCCACCGCTATCATTGAAGAGCATCTGAATGACCTGGGAAAGGGCAGGATCAACAAAATAGCCCAGCAGCTGGGCGTGGGAGTGCAGCAAGTGCAGGACGCCTGCGATTTTATCCGCAGTCTGGATCCCAAGCCGGGCCTTCAGTACAGCAGCGGCGACGATATAAAGTATATAACTGCTGATATCATCGTGGAGAAGATCGAAGGTGAGTACGTGGTTATCATTAATGATGCCGGCTATCCCCATTTGGTGATCAATCGGCTGTATGAGAAAATGATGCGGCGCCCGGAATCTTTCTCGCCGGAAGCACGTAAATACATGGAAGAAAAAATGGGCTCGGCCATGTGGCTGATAAAGAGTATCGAGCAAAGACGGATGACCCTTTATAAAGTAGCCCGCTGTATAGTCGATATTCAGAGAGAATTTTTGGATAAAGGCATAAAGTATATTAAACCCCTTAATCTCAAGCAGGTGGCGGACATGGTCAGCGTACACGAATCTACCGTCAGCCGGGCGACTTCCAATAAATATATCCAAACGCCTCAGGGACTGTTTGAATTAAAGTTCTTTTTCGGTAGCGGAGTAGGCTCTTACTCCAATTGCGACAAAGTATCATCCAAAAGTATAAAAAAACAGATACAGGAGTTAATCGAGAAGGAGGATTCCCATAATCCTCTGAGCGACCAGCAACTGGTGGAAATCATCAAACAGCAGGGAACCGTTATTTCCCGGCGTACGGTAGCCAAATACCGGCAGGAACTGGGCATTCAATCCACGGTGGCCCGCAAACGCTATTAAATATTGTTCCACTGCCAAAATTTCTGATTCGTTCGTTGAATGTATAAACATGTTTAAATCAGGTTTTTTTGCAGTGGAATCAATATCAAACTAAATTATAGGGAATAATTTCATAAAAGCGGCCGATATTATAGCACATTAATTTC
>DATMYB010000461.1:0-13897 GCA_035561215.1 Syntrophomonas sp.
ATTAAATATTGATTCCCTGCAAAAAGCCTGATTTGATTATGTTGAATGTTTATACATTCAACGAACGGGATTATAAGTTCTTGCAGTGAATCAATATTCAACAAGCTGTGTTTTACCGGAGGAGGTTATACGTCATCGTATAGCCTCCTTGTTGCATTTACGCTGTTTTTTGCTCTCGGCTAAAAAAAAATGCAGCTCATGACTAAGTCCCCTGGCCGCACATTTTACCTGACCGATAATCATACGGTTGCTTGCCTCGTATTGCTACAATCCATCTGCCAATCTTTTTCCCATTTTGTTCATGCCCTGTCTATACCCCCTCTGACCAGCTTTAGCGACAGCATAAATCCGGCTTGGCATTTGGCAGGAAAAGCCATGTTTTAGGCGCTTGGCTATATTCAAGGCAAAATTGATTGCATTCGATGGCATGGATATTGCTAAATGAATCCTTGTAAATGCCGGTCGTGCAGACCAAGGTTATGGGAGGTCAAGTCCTATGGTAGAAAATGGACCCAAAATCATTGCAGTATGCGGAAAAGGAGGGGTAGGGAAGACATCTATATCTGCTTTGATTACCAAGGTGCTGATTGAAGCAAACGAGCACAAGAAAATTTTAGCGATAGACGCGGACCCCGCCGTTGGGTTTGCCACGGCTTTAGGCGTTGAAGTGGTGAGGACCGTCGATGATATTCGCAATGAATTAATTGAACGTACCAGTCAGGGCAACCGGGACGACAAGCTGTCAATTCTGTCCCAGCTTGATTATGAAGTTTTTGAAGCCATGATCCAAAAAGACCGTTTCGCCTTTCTGGCCATCGGACGGCCGGAAGCCGAAGGGTGCTATTGCAAGGTCAACACCTATCTGAAGAAGATTTTGGCTGAACTGGCGGGGCATTTCGATTATGTGGTGATTGACGGTGAGGCCGGCATAGAACAGGTCAACCGGAGGGTAATGGAAAAAGTTACCCACCTTTTGCTGGTCTCGGACAGCAGCGCTAAAGGCATAAATGTCATAAAAACCATTCACGAAGTCGCCTCCGGCGGAGTGATGGATTATGAACAGGCCGGCGTGATTCTGAATCGCCTTAAGGAAACGCAGGAGCATGAGCGGGTCAATTTAGGCGGCTTGCATTTGCTGGGCTGCATGTTGGAGGATGATATGATTCGCAATTTCGATATTGAAGGCCGAACGCTGCTTGAGCTTCCCGAAGGTCCGTCGGTTGCTTTAATCAGAGCAGCTTTGATAAAATTCGGGGTTATTTAATCACGAGTACTCTGTCAACCCTAAGTCCGTATATTATCTGCCGAGGGAAATCTCTGCAGGGCAAGGGGTCGTCAATCGCAATACTGGACGTATTGCGATTGACGACAACGCAGCCCCGCGGAAATTTAACCGACAAGGAAATGTGGACTTAGGGTTGACAGAGTACTGGCCGGGAAACAACTTTGACTGCCTTATTCTCATCGGTGGTTGAACCCTTCGGGTATAAGGGTTAATCAAAAATATAAACAGGTGGTGTATTGCTTTGGAAAAACTGAAAGAGTTGGCGTTTTTTGAAGATTTGTTGAACATTCCGCAAAATGCGCTGGTTGAAAAAGCCGTCCAGGACGGGAGGGTCGCACTTGGGTATAACTGTTACGTCGTTCCCGAACCGCTGCTGTCGGTGGGGAAGGCTTTCCCGGTGCGCCTGCGGGCGCCGCAGACGACCAGCACTGAATTGGGCACGTATTACATGTCACCCTACATCTGTTCCTACGCCCGCAGCATCATGGAAAGCTCGCTGGCGGGGCAATATGATTTTCTAGGCGGCATGACCTTTGCCAGCAGTTGCATCCATATCCAGCGGGTGGGCCATAATTTCAAGATACTTGACCTGGATAAAGGCAAAGAGAGTTTTGTACACCATGTCGTCGATTTCCCCATCAAAATATTTCCCGCCAGTGTTGACGGAGCGGTCCGCTCCTTAAAGGTGTTGGCCGGCAAAATAGCGGACAGCTACGGCATAGATATGGGCGACGAAGCCGTAAGAAAAGCCATTCATGAATACAATGAATTCAACCGTCTGCTAAAAGAAATCGCGGATTTGAGAAAAGCAGATCATCCCAAAATCACCGGAACTGAATGGCATACAGTCTACGTAGCCAGCAAAGTGGCGCCGAAAGACATGCTGGTAGAACCCCTGAAAAAACTGAAAAAGGCTTTGGACAAGCGCGAAGGCATAACCGAAGATCTGCCTCGGATCATGGTATTGGGGTCGATTTTTGACAATCCACGGTTCACGGAGCTGATCGAAAGCCAGGGCTGTCTGGTCGTGGCAGACCGGCATTGTTTCGGATCGCTGCCGGGCTTGGAACCCATACCGGAAGAGGGAGATCCCTATACCAATCTGGCTGCGCATTATCTGGAAACCACCGAGTGCGCGAGAATGTTTGAGAAAGCCAAAAACAGGGTGGAGCATGTCATGCAGTGGAAGGATGAATACCATGTCGACGGCATTATCATGGAGACCATGAAATTCTGCGACTTGTGGGGATACGAGGCGGTATACGCCCTGCGCGCTTTCAAAGAACTGGACGTTCCCATCGTCAGAATCGAGCGGGAGTACAACCTTTCCGGGGAAGGCCAGCTGAGGACCAGAGTGCAGGCTTTCATTGAGAGTATTGCCAACAAGCGGCTGACCAAACAGTTAGCAAAATAGGGGGGAAACAGATGAACGAGAAGATAAAAGGACTGCTTTCACAGGCAATCGTTAACGAAGACGTAAGAAATATGCTGATTGGGCAGATAAAAACCACGATCGGGAAATTAAAAAGCGACGAAGCCAAAGCCGCCTTTATGCAGGCAGCAGTCAATCCGAAAGCCAGAGCCGGGCTGGTGCAGCAGCTCATGGCCGATCCCATAATGGCTCCGATCGTGGAGAAAATGACCAGCAATGAAACCAAGGCAGCCCTGGCAGCGCAGTTTAAGAGAAAGTATAAAGGCAATCCCATGGACCAGTGGGTAGATTTTAAATACTGGATGAAGCATTGGAAAGCCGTCATGGCCCAGCCCAAGGATAAAGCCGATAAGGCCAAAATGTCGGAAGCCATGCTGAAATATCCCTGGATGTTCGATCTTATGAAAAACGTCCATATGGTTAAAGCGATGAATGAGGGACGCACCGGCAGCGCGTTAAAAATGTCCTGGATCATGAATATAGAGAATACCAAGGTCATTTCCAACATGCTGCAGGATGTGATACTGGACCCTGAAAATACGGTTATGGCCCATATCATGCTGCCCACCGAAATCTATCAGGCCATGGGTCTGAAGTATTATTGGCCCGAAGTGCCCTCCAGCCTGCTGGCCATGCTGGATCAAAACAGCCCCGCCATCTATATGGATTATATACAAAACTGCGGATTGCCCGAAGACACTTGCACCTATACCTCGCAGGCGCCGGGCGTGGTTTTGTCCGGCCATTCTCCGTCTACCAACACTTGCATGGTATGCTGCAACCTGGCCTGCGAATCAGGGGCTGCTTCCTATGCGCTGATTGAAGAATACTTCGGTCTGCCCACTTACCGGGTTGAAATCCCTTATGATTTTAAAACGGCTGAAGGCAAACAGAGAGTGGTCGAGGATCTGAAAGGCATGATCGCGTTTTTGGAAGAGCATACCGATCATACGATGGATTGGGACAAATTAAGGGAGATACTGGAACGCGAAAACCAGGCTACGGAAATAGAGACGGAGCATTTCGAAATGCAGCGTACGGAATGTCCGCCCATACCGGGGGACGTCCTGTGGCAGACCCATATGATATTTGTCAATGGTGTTCCGGGAACAGAACAGAGTCTTAATTTATTTAAGCAATTAAATAAATTAGGCAGAAAAGCCTATGCCTTAAAAGAACCGGCGGTTAAAAATATGAGATACCGGGCTATCCTGTGGAATCCGCCTGCTTTCGGATACCAGCACTTCTGGACCTGGCTGGAAAAATGCTGGGGTGTAGGCATTGTAAACGATATGGAAACCTTCCTGCATCTGCCGCTGATTGATACCAGTACGCCGGAAACCATGCTGGAAGGGCTGGCGGAGCATTATTCCAATGCCCCTATGTCCAGAAACAACCGCGGACCGGCCGAAAACTGGCTGGGCGATCTCAACTTGATGACCTCTATGTACAAGCCCGATTTTATCCTGGATCTGAATCAAATGGCCTGTCGCAGCAGTTTAGCCCTGAACGGGGTTTTGAAAGAATGGGGAAAAGAAAAGAACGTTCCTATTTGCTTCGTGGATTACAGTTTATATGACATGCGGGTCGTGTCCAGACAGGGCGTCCGGGATCAGATCAACAGCTTCATGCTCAACGTCATGAAAGCGACTCCCCGGGACGAAAGCCTGCTGGTATTCGACGACAGCGAAACCTGGTAACGACAAAGGAGTGTCAATAAAATGAAAAACAGTTTGGTTTGCGGCTGCGATGTAGGTTCAACTTACGGCAAAACCGTCATTATGGATTTGGACGGCAAAGTGCTGGGCAGTTCCATCGTGCGCAGCAAAATTGATCCGGAAGAAACCAGCAAATTGGCTGTAGCCGAAGCGATGAAAGATATCGAAGGCATCACCGATACCAGTGATTTTGCCTACCTGGTCGGAACCGGCTATGGCAGGAACCGGGTGCCCTTTGCCAACGAGAACATCAGCGAGATCAGCTGCCACGCCATGGGCGTTCATATTACCAATCCCGACGTAAGAACCATCATCGATATCGGCGGTCAGGATTTGAAAGGCATCAGCGTGGACACGGACGGGTCGGTAAAGCATTTTGCCATGAACGACAAGTGCGCGGCCGGTACGGGAAGGTTTTTTGAAAGCATGGCCCGGGCGTTTGAAATGAGTTTGCCGGAATTTTCGGATATGTCGCTGCAGGCCAAGACGATCATTCCGATAACCTCTCAGTGCAGCGTATTCGCGGAGACCGAGGTCATCAGCCTGGTCGCCCAAAAAAAGAATCCGGCCGATATTGCCGCCGGCATTCAAGCCTCGGTTGCCAAAAGGTGTTTTACCCTGCTCAAAAGCGCCGGGGTGGAACGGGAAGTAACCATGACCGGCGGCTGCGCCAAAAACCGGGGGCTTAAACTGGCCCTGGAAAAGGTCCTTAAGTTCAAGGTGGTGGATCTCGCTACCGACCCGCAGTTGATGGGCGCTCTCGGCGCTTGCGAATTTGCCCGTAAAAAGGCGCTGGTAGCAAATGGCCGGTAAGCTGAGAAATCAATGGAGTGTAATCCTGTAAGGTTCTACAATATTTGTCTGAGATAAAAGGAGGAAAGATCATGATTAAAAAATTGCTGCCCGTGATCGGGGTTGTATTTATCGCGGCCGTTATGGCTGCCAGAACCGACTGGGATGAAAAGCTGCTGGAGGATGTCGAGCCGTTGCTTATGACGGCGGGCAAAATTAAGGCAGCTATGAAAGGCCAAGCCTAGTTTTATTGAGAGGAAGTGTGCTGGATATGGAAAAAGCGGATAAAGCAGCCAAGCTGGCTAAACTGGCCAAAGGCGTTACGAGCGTTGCCGGCGTAGTCGGTATCGCGGTATTTACCATTTATTGGTTCGACCTGGATGATAAGCTGGTAGCGGCCGTCACCACCAAGATGAAAAAGAAAGCCGAAACCCTGGCCGCTCAGGCGCAAGAAGGATAATTCTGAAAAGATGCGGGGGATCAATTATGTTTGATAATTATCTCCGGGAAATAAATGAACTGGTCAATGGCCGTGAGTTGAACGCTTCGCGCAGGACTTACGGCTATGACGAAAGCCGTAAGTGGCCCCGGGTGAAAAGTCAGATCGTTTTCGACGCCGATACGGCCGTTGATCTGGGCCATTCGCAGACCGAATCCGTGTCCTTTTTGATTTGGGCCGATTCCGCCGCCAAAATAAATGACCGGCAGATTACTTTAATCGGTCCTGAATTGAAGGAAGCCGGAATAAAAAAAATACCCTTCGCCAAAATCGTTATGGTTTCGGTGCACGGATTTAATGAAGAAAATGCTTTTCAACGCTATCAGGAAATGGACGCGGTCAGGTTTGATATGAATCTGGACGGCTATATGCTGCGGGCTTTGCCTCAGGAAAACAAAGAGTGGGGGAGGGTCGGAAACAGTGCCCTGCGGTCCGGCTTTTCACTGCAGGTGCTGGGAAACGAACTGATCAGAGATTTAAAAAAGCTAGAATACGTGGACGCGGCGGAAATCATTTTTGTCACATCCTCCGCGGAGGATGTGCGCAGATTTAAGCCGATTGCCGAAAAAGCCACGAAAGCGTGCCGGGCGATGAACAAAATGTTCGACGATCTCGAGTACGATTGCGGCAGCTGCAATTTCGCCGATGTCTGCAACGAAATTGACGGGTTGAAAACGATGCATCAAAAGACAGGAGTTGCTCCTGAACGCTCAAAAACCAAAAAACGCGCCTAGTGTGTCTGTCAACCGGCTGCATGCCAGGCGGTCGCCTAACATGCAGCCGGCCTGCAATGCGCGCTTCCAACGCCGGTCAGCTTGGACTTTATCGGGCGCAGATATACGGAACCAATAAGGAGGATTAGTCAATGTCCAGAGTAATCGCTTGCTACAAATGGGTGGCAGACGAAGCCGATATCAGAATCAACGCGGATCTTACCGTCGATGCCGGCAGGGCCAAAGGCAAGATCAGCGACTATGACAAAAACGCCATTGAGGCGGCCGTACAGGCTGCCTCCAGTCTGGGCGGCAAGGCCGTGACGCTGACTTTTGGAACCGCCGCGGCCAAACCGTCTCTGAAAGACGCCTTGTCCAGAGGCCCGGAAGAAGGCTTTTGGATCAATGCTGAAGCAGCGGCGGCGGCCGACGGCGCCGTAACCGCCAAAGCCCTGGCCACCGCCATTGAAAAAATAGGAGATTACAGCGTGATCTTCTGCGCCGAAGGCGCCAGCGACACCTACGCCCGCCAAACCGCGCCCAGACTGGCGGCCGCTTTAAATCTGCCGGTGGTTACCTCCGCGGCTTCAGTGACTTTCGCCGGAGACGCGGCAACGGTGGTAAGAAAACTGGAAGATACGCTGGAGACCGTACAGGTAAAGCTGCCGGCGGTTATCGCCGTCCTGCCGGAAGCCAATGAACCGTGCATCCCCGGATTAAAAGCCGTAATGGCCGCCGGCAAGAAACCCGTTACCGAATACCATGCGGCAGACCTGGGGATTGATTTTACGCCTAAAAGCAAGGTGACCTTGGTCAAAGGCTATGTCATGAACCGCAAGAACATCCTGTTTGCCGAGGGCAGCGCCGAGGACAAAGTCAGGGAACTGACGGCTGCCTTACGAAAGGAGTGTGTTCTGTAATGGCGGGAATCTATGTTTACAGCGATAAAACCGATATAGCGGCGGAACTGGTCGGTTTCGCCCAAACTTGCGGCCAGCGCGCCAGCGTCATTTGTTTCAGCCGGGAAGAGGCGGAGCAGCTGGCCCAAGCAGGGGCGGAGAAGATCTACTGCCTGCAGGGAGACAGCCCGCGCCCGGAAAGTTACGGGCCATCCCTGGCCGCATTTTTAAAAGAGCGGAACGCAGAGTTGTTTGTCGTGGGCGCCACCGCCAGAGGCAGGGAACTGGCAGCTTCCGTAGCCGGATATTGGGATTGCGCCATGATCAGCGACGTTTCCGAGGTGAGTTATGCCCCAGGCAAGCTGACCACTGAAAGAATGATGTACGGAGGAGCCGTGGTTCAGAGCGAAGAAGTGGAAGGGCCGGCGGTAGTTACCGTCGCTTCCGGCAAGTTTTCCCCCGTCTCCGGCCAAGCCCCAATTGAAACGGCGGAAGCTGCGGCCGACAGCAGAATCAGACGGATCGAAACCGCGCCCATAGCCAAAGAAGGCGTTGATCTGCGTCAGGCCTGCAACGTCGTCTGCGTCGGTTTGGGACTGGAAAAGGAGTACGATCTGCAGATGGCCAGAGCGCTGGCCGCCGCCCTCGGAGCCGAAATCGGCTGCACCAGAGGCATCGCCGAAGAACGCCATTGGCTGCCGGTGGAGCAGTATATCGGCATTTCCGGAGCGGTCATCAAACCGCAGCTATATCTGTCCATGGGCGTATCCGGCCAGATCCAGCACATATTCGGCGTCAGAGACGCAAAAATCATCGTAGCCATAGATATCAACGAGAAAGCGCCGATTTTCAGATCGGCCGATTACGGTATTGTAGGAGATATGTACGAAATCATTCCGCTTTTAACCAAAGCCATTAACAGGTAACAGCGCATGAAAACAGCAGTGCCAAGGGAGAGAAATAGACATGAGTGAAGCCGAAAAAATGGATGCCATCATCATCGGAGCCGGGCCGGCCGGCATCGCCTGCGCCTATGTCCTGGCCAAAGCCGGACGGGAGGTATTGGTGATCGAACGGGCCGAAACCCCCGGAGCCAAAAATGTAACCGGAGGCAGAATCTACAGCTACGCCCTGGAAATGGTGGAAGAGGGGCTGACGAAGGAAGCCGCCCTGGAAAGAAAAATCACCCGCGAGCAGATTATGATGCTGCACGGCGATCAAGCGCTAAGCATCGATTATCATAATCCCGCTTTCGGTTCCGGCGGGAACTTCCCTCAGTCGTACAGCATCCTTCGAGCCCGGTTCGACGAATGGTTTGCCGGCAAGGCGGAAGAAGCGGGAGCCATGGTGGCCTGCGGCATCAAAGTGGACGGTTTGATCGAGAAAGACGGCAGCATAACCGGGGTGATCGCCGGAGAAGACGAGATGTATGCCGACGTAGTCGTAGCCGCCGACGGAGTTAATTCCTTTATGGCCCAGCAAGCCGGCTTGATCGGAGATATACCTGCCCACAACGTCGGCGTGGGCGTTAAAGAAGTCATCGAATTGCCGGTCCAAACCCTGCAGGCCCGTTTCAACCTTAAAGAAGATGAGGGAGCGGCGCGCATGATCCTGGGCTGTACGGAAGGCATCCACGGCGGCGGATTTCTGTACACCAACCGTGAGAGCGTTTCCTTAGGCTGTGTTTTCCTGCCGGAAGAAGCGGCTGCCCGCGGTAAATCAGTGCACGCCATCCTGCAGGATCTAAAGATGCATCCGGCCATCTATCCCCTGATCGAAGGCGGAGCAACGGTGGAATACGGAGCTCATCTGGTCAGCGAAGAAGGCTGGCGCGGCATTCCCAAAAAGCTGTACCGGGATGGATTCCTGATGGTGGGAGACGCAGCCGGGTTTGTCATCAACACCGGTTATTCCATCCGGGGCATTGACCTGGCCATTGTAAGCGGGGCAGCAGCCGCGAAAGCCATTTTAAGCTCCGGCGAAGCCGCCCGGTCCGGCCCGGCCTATATGAAAGCCCTGGCCGACACCGAGCTGCTGCCCACGATGAAGGCGGTGGACGGTTATACCGATTTGCTGGCGATTCCGCGTATTTACAGCAGCTATCCGCAGCTGGCCCTGAGCAGTTTTGAAAAACTGTTCACCGTCGACGGCAAAACCCCGGCCAAATTTACCAAACAGCTCAAGCAGTCGCTGAAAAGCAGCGGATTATCCAACTGGCAGCTGATCAAAGACGGACTGAAGGGGGTAAAATCCGTATGAGCATAGAAAAGATGGAAGCCGCCGAACTGCTGAGCCTGAACAAGTTTACGGTGGACGAGGAAGAACCCCATATCGTGCTGGATAAGAGCATCTGCGCCCAATGTACGGAAAAACCGTGCCTGGTAGTGTGCCCGGCCGTCTTGTACAAGCTGGATAAAAACGGAGAAATCACCTTCGACTACGCCGGTTGTTTGGAATGCGGCACTTGCCGGGTCATGTGCAGGCGCAAGGGGATTGTCAAATGGGTATACCCGCGAGGGACCTTCGGGGTCAGTTTCAGACAGGGTTAGAGCTGGGCCTTCCATACGATATCCATCATGCCGGAGGAAGGATTTACAGATCATTGTCAGGCGCAGCCATCACGCTAAAAACAATTTTGAGGAGGTTAAATTGAATGTGGTACATGAACGAAGAAAGACAGCTCATGCTTAATGTGGCCAAGGAATTTGTGGAGAAGGAAGTAAAGCCGGCGGCCATGGAAATCGAAAAGACCAGCCGTTTCCCGATGGAGCTGTTAAAAAGAACCGGCGAATTGGGTTTTTTAGGGATTACTATTGCCGAGGAATACGGCGGTTTAGGCGCGGATCAGACCACCCTGGGCTTGATCCTGGAAGAGATCGCCAAAAGCCTGCCGGTCCTTACCGTCGCCATGGGAGCCCATAGCTTGTTGGCCGGAGGACTGATCGAAATGCTGGGCACTCCGGAACAAAAGAAAAAATATCTGGCTCCGGCCGCTACCGGGGAGATTATCCTGGCCTGCGGTTCCACCGAAGGGGCCGGGGGTTCCAACCAGGCCGAATTTACCAGCCGGGCGGTACTGGACGGGGATGAATGGGTATTAAACGGCAACAAGGTTTTGATCAGCAACATCGGCGTAGCTGACGCTTACGTAATTTTAGCGCTGACTTCGGACGCGATCGATCCGGCTACCAAAGCCGGCATGAGCTGTTTCATCGTCGACGCCAACACCCCCGGATTCATCATCGGTCAGCCGGAACACAAGCTGGGATGGCACGGCTCGGCCACCGGCAGTATTTCCTTTAAAAACTGCCGCCTTCCCAAAGAAAATCTGCTGGGGCCCCTGGGCGGATGTTTGCCGGCTATGTTTGTCAGCGCCACCTCGGAGTTCCTGAGCTGCGGTCCGGTAAGCCTGGGAATCGCGGAGGGAGCCTATGAAATGGCTTTGCATTACAGCCTGGAAAGAATGCAATGCGGCCAGAGCCTGTTTGATCGCTTCCAGGTCACCCGCCACAAGCTGGCTAAAATGTGGGGTGAAATCGAATCTTTGCGGGCTTTGGTTTACAGCACGTATGCCTTGCGGGACGGAGGCAGCATGGAACTGGCCCGGGGACGTTACCTGAAATGCAAGGGTGCGGAAGTATCTGAATACGTAGCCCGGGAAGCCATCCAACTGATCGGCGGCGTCGGCACGGTGGTAGATACCGGCGTCGAGCGCTTCTGGCGCGACGCGAAAGTCATGGCTATCGGCGGCGCTTCCGTAGAAGCTCTGACCGATCAGATCGCTATGATGATCAAAAACAAAATGGTCTGATAATATCCGTAAATGATGATTGAATCCCTGACCTCAAATTAAGTTGCCGTATTATTAGGAGGGAAACGAAATGGAGCAAAAGACCATGAAAGCCCTGGTATACCACGGCCCGGGCCAATACAGCCTGGATGACGTGCCGGTTCCGCAAATAATCGAGCCCGGCGATGTTATCGGAAAGGTAACCCTGGCGGCCATCTGTACCAGCGATATTCATGCCGTGCGCGGTGAGATGCCAGGCATTCCAATACCTAAGATTATGGGACACGAGTTTTGCATTGAGATCGTTGAAGTCGGCCCGGATGTGAAAAACTGGAAAGTGGGGGACAGATGCGTTTCCAGAGCCGCTTCCAGCTGCGGCGAATGCCCCATGTGCAAGGCCGGCGTACGCGGCTTATGCGTCAAAGGAGGCGTTTACGGAAGCGTGGGCGCGCTGGAAGGCTGCCACGCCGAGTATATCCGCATACCCTTTGCGGACACGCCGGAGTTTCTGTATAAGATTCCCGAGGGGCTCAGCGAGGAAGACGTTATCCTGACGCCGGACATGCTGGCTACCGCCTATTACGGACTGGAAAACGCCGAGCTCAAAGCGGGTCAGACCGTGGCCGTGATCGGGGCGGGGCCGGTAGGGTTAAGCATTTGCATGCTGGCCAAAAAAATGTACGGAGCCAGCAGGGTCATTGCGGTTGATATACTGCAGAACCGGATTGATCTGGCTTTAAAAGAAGGCGTGGCCGACGTGGGCGTTAACGCCGCGACGGAAGACGCGGCCGCCAAAATCCTGGCGGCCACCGGCGGAGTCGGAGTGGACGCCGTCGTCGAAACTCCCGGTTTGGAAGAGACCATGGCGCTGGCCGCCGCCGTTACCCGTCCCAGCGGCATCGTTTCAACCATCGCCGTTTTTGCCCAGCCTTTAGTCAAAATGCCCATGCTGCAAATGATATACAAAAACCATCAGCTTAAAATGGGCATTCAAAAAAGCGAGGGCGTGCCTATGATGCTGGAAATGATTAAAGAGGGCAAGCTGGACGCCAGATTCATCCTGACCCACCGGGCGCCTTTGAACGACATCGTAAAAGGCTATGAAATCTTCGGCAACCAGCAGGACGGCTGCGTAAAATGGCTGGTTACTCCCTATGAACGATAAACCCTTGGACAATATTACGTTAGGAGGCAATGAATATGGAGCAAAAAACCATGATGGCCTTACGCTATCATGAGCCGGGCCAATACAGCCTGGATGAGGCGCCGGTTCCAAAGCTGATCAATCCCACCGATGCCATTGCCCGAGTGACTTTATCCACCATATGCACCTCTGATGTGCATATGGTGCATGGTCATATCCCCACGGTAAACGAGGCGATTAAGGCAGCCGGCCCCCGTATCGTGGGACATGAATTCTGCGCCGAAGTCGTCCAGGTGGGCGAAGCGGTAAGGAACTTTAAAGCCGGCGACCGGGTGCATGTCAAAGCGGGGATAGAATGCCATGAATGCGCCATGTGCAAACTGGGCATGCCCACATTTTGCGCCCAGGGAGGCGTTTTCGGCACCAGCCGCTATGACGGATGCCAGGCGGAATATGTTCGCATTCCCTTTGCCGACGCAACTATGATACACATCCCCCAAGGATTAACGGAAGAGGATGTATTGCTGCTGAGCGACATGTTGGGCACAGCCTGGTTCGGCATTAAAAACGCCGGGCTGAGCCCAGGCCAGAGCGTCGCCGTGATTGGCGTCGGTCCCGTCGGGCAGAGCGTGTGCCTCCTGGCTTCCAAAGTATTCGGCGCCAAACAGGTGATCGCGGTAGATTTAATCGAAAGCCGTGTAAATGCAGCCCTGCAGGCCGGCGTTGCCGATATCGGAATCGTTGCCGGCAAAGAAGACGTCGCTGCCAAAATTGCCGCGGCTACCGGCGGCGTAGGCGTAGACGCTACCATAGAAACAGCCGGCAACCAGGAAGCAATGAATACCGCCTTCGCGGCTACCAGAATCAACGGTGTGGTTTCCACCGTATCGGTTTTTGCCCAGCCGTTGACGGTTCCCTTTAATCAAATCGTCTATAAGAATCTGAGCATTAAAATGGGGATTCAGAAGCTGGAAGGGGTAGAAGAGTTATTGGCTCTGCTGCAAAAAGGCATAATCGATACCAAATACATTCTAACCCATCGGGCGCCGCTGAATGACATCATGAAAGGCTATGAAGTCTTCGGCAACCATGAGGACGGATGCATCAAATGGGTGGTTACCCCCTATGAAAGGTAAGCTACGCCGTGCTTGCGCATAAGCCTTCGGGGAAGGCGGGCGGAAAACGGTAAAACAAGTTGGCTGTACAGCAATTTTATTAAATAAAAGGAGTGATCAGAATGTACCCTTACAAAAAAAGCTATGATCATGTGTTAACGATGGAAAAGGCAGACCACATCGCCACCATCACCTTTGACTGCCCGCAGAACAACAATCGTGAAGGGGAACAGTTGCTGGACGAGTTCAGCGCCGCCCTGGACACCTGCCACTGGGATCGTGATGTGCGGGTCATTATCTTGAGAGGTACCGGCGAAGTTTCCTTTGGCCCCGGAGATTTGAGCATCATTCAGACCAAGCTGGGCAAAGACCTTCCTTCCGGCCGGGAAATCATGTACGAAATCGCTAATATAATTAAGAAAATGTACACGATTCCCCAACCCATCATCGGTATTGCCGATGCCGGATGCGTGGGCGGCGGCTGCAATCTGCTGCTGTCCAGCGACATTG
>DATMYB010000462.1:0-2693 GCA_035561215.1 Syntrophomonas sp.
ATCCAAACATATTGTAAAGCCCGCTGCCTATCCTGTAGTCATTTACTTTTCCGACCTAGTAGTCTGTAACACTAAAACTATAATTCCCGCCGGCCAAATCCTTGCTTGCGAGGCTCAGGGGTGTGTTGTCGTCGATCGCAATACGCCCAGTATTACTCACTCCTCCGCCTTCCCCTGCAAAAATTTTTCTCGCCGGATAAAATATACTTTTAGATGTTACAGACTACTAGCGCATGTACAATCTGCGACCGGCCACCCTGTCCATGGAGGATCAGCGCGATGAACGGGAAGCGCCGCTATTAATTTACCCGCACTTGGAAAAGCCGCAATGAGTGCAAACCACACAGCCGCTTTCGTGATTCACCGGCATGCCGCATTCGGGGCAGGCTTGGTCCACAGCCACCTCGGTGCGGACCTTCAGCGTCATTTCCTTGACCGGGATGTTGCCGATAGATTCGCCGGAGGCTTCGGCCGCCCGGGAAATCTTCCGCAGGGTTTCGGAGATATCCCGCAATTCTTTACCGGTCGGGGGCAATGACGCGGACTGCTCCCGGGAAGCCGTCCCCACGTCTTTATATTTCTTTATCACCCGTGAGATGGCGTCGGGACAGGAAGTTACATTGACGCCTTCCCGCCGGATGCAGGCGGGGCAACGGATACCGCGTATCTGCTCGATAATCGAATCCGCAGATAGACCGGATCGCAGCGCGATGGAAATCAAGCGGGCGGTGGCTTCCGATTGGGAAGCGCATCCGCCGGCCCGGCCCGTATTGGTAAAGACTTCGCAGATTCCCTGTTCATCGGCATTGACGCTGACATAAAGATTGCCGCAGCCGATTTTGATCTTTTCGGTCACGCCGACGGTCACGGCAGGGCGGGGACGGGGAACAATAGGGCGGGGTTCCTTTATTTTTTCCGGAGCTGGTTCCGAGTTCCCGCTGTCGCCTTCGGTCCCCATCACTAGAACTTGCTGGTCCCGGCTGCCGTCGCGATACACTGTAATCCCTTTGCATCCCAGTTCATAGGCCAGCAGATAGGCTTCGGCGATATCCTCCCGGTCAGTGTCGTGTCTGAAATTGATAGTCTTGGATACGGCGTTGTCGGTATATTTTTGAAAAGCCGCCTGAATGCGGATGTGCCAGACCGGATCGATTTCATGGGCAGTCACAAACACTTCCTGTACCCATGGAGGAACTTCGGCCAAACCGTGCACCGCACCGGTGACGGCGATCTTGTCCATTAGCGTCGGAGAGAAAAAGCCGTTTTGTTGGGCACAGGCTGCAAACAAAGGATTCACCTCTACGAAGGCGGTCCCGTCCAATACGTTTTTGGTGTAGGCCACGGCGAAAATCGGCTCGATGCCGCTGGAAACCCCGCATATCATGGAAATGGTGCCGGTGGGGGCAATGGTCGTGATGGTGGCGTTGCGCAAGTTGCGCACACCGTCGTAAACAGAATGACGGTAGTTGGGAAAATTACCTCGTTCATCCGCCAGTCTTTCCGATTCGAGCTGACCCTCCGCCTGGATGAAGGCCATGATCTTTTCGGCATAATCAACGGCTGCTGCGGAAGCGTAGGAAGTCTGCAGTTGGATCAGCAGATCGGCGAATCCCATGATCCCCAGGCCGATTTTGCGGTTGCCCTTAACCATTTCCGCAATCGATTGTAAAGGATACTGGTTGGCGTCGATAACGTCATCCAGGAAACGTACCGCCAGTCGGGTCACTTTGGCTAACCGGGACCAGTCGATCACCGTACGGCCGTCCTGTTCAATCACCATCAGTTTCAGATTGATGGAGCCTAGATTGCAGGCTTCGTTGGGCAGCAGCGGCTGCTCCCCACAGGGATTAGTGGCTTCGATTTCTCCCAGATGAGGAGTAGGGTTGTCCTCATTCAGCCGGTCCAGAAACACCAAGCCAGGTTCGCCGTTGCGCCAGGCATGGTCCACGATGGTATGAAATACTTCCGATGCCGATAACTGGCCCACTGCTTTCTTCGTGTGCGGATCTACCAGATCGTAGCTGCCCTGGACCTGCAGGGCGCTCATGAATTCGCCGGTGATACCAACGGAGATGTTGAAATTGGTGATTTGCTGATTATCTTCCTTGCACTGGATAAATTCCAGGATATCCGGATGATCTACCCGTAAGATCCCCATGTTGGCGCCGCGTCTGGTTCCTCCTTGTTTTACCGCTTCCGTGGCCGCGTTGAACACTTTCATAAAGCTGACCGGTCCTGAAGCGACACCGCCGGTGGACCGTACCGCACTGTTTTTCGGCCGCAGACGGGAGAAGCTGAAGCCGGTTCCGCCGCCGGATTTATGAATCATGGCCGCAAATTTAACGGCGTCGAAGATGTCTTCCATGCTGTCTTCCACCGGTAGCACAAAACAGGCGCTCAATTGTCCCAAATCCCTCCCAGCGTTCATCAGGGTGGGGGAGTTGGGCATAAACTCCAGGGTTATCATCATATCATAAAATTCTCGGGTCAAAGCCTCGATCTCTTCCGCAGTTTTGCCGTAGCGCTGCTCTGCCCCAGCGATCACCCGGGCTACCCGGTAGAACATATCCTCGGGTGTTTCCAGCGCCATCTGCTCCTCATCCTTGATCAAGTAACGCTTTTCCAAAATGGTCCGGGCGGTGGTGCTCAGATCCGCTTGTGACCATGATGCAGGAACTTTTGCTTCCATATTC
>DATMYB010000463.1:0-12237 GCA_035561215.1 Syntrophomonas sp.
TAATAGTATTATGTAAATCCGCCAACGAGTCAACGTCCAGTTTAAACTTTTATTGATCGGGAGCAGGGGGACGGTTGAACCGTCCCCCTGCTCCCCCCGGCAAAAAGCTGAGCTAAACATGTTGAATGTATAAACATGGAGGAGCACTTGACGCTGAGTCTGGCGACGGAATGTTTGTACATTCAACTAACAGACTACCAGTTATGATTTCCCGGCAAAAATCAAACAAAAAAAAACGTCCCTTTGGATCCGGAGACGGCTCTTCCGCTTCCCTTCCACGCTCCCCCGCTTCAATGGAATTCGGTCATGGCTTATGGTACAATGCTTAAATATATCCACCCAGTTGCGTGATTGAAACCTTAAAGCACATGCGTAATGAACATGAAATGGAGGAAAACCGTATGAAAATCAGCATGCCTGTAAACGGCCCCATGTTAAACCAGCATTTTGGTCAGAGCAAATCTTTTTTAATCGCCACTGTGGAAAACGGTCAGGTGGTAAACCAGCAGGAAATCAGCAGCGAAGCGCTGCAGCATAACCATGCGGGACTGTCGGGGCTGTTCCGGGAAGAGGGGGTATCTCTGGTTATTGTCGGCGGTATTGGCAAACCGGCCCGGGATGCCCTCGTCGCCAGCGGCCTTCAGGTTATCCGGGGAGCTTCCGGCACTTGCGATGAAGTACTGGCTAAGTATGTCGGCGGTCAATTAGCCGACCAGGACGTGACCTGCAATCATCACGGCGAACATCATCATCACTGATACCTGCAGGCCTAAACCAAATCAGGGTTTTTAAACTTGCCGTACAAGTTTAAAAACCCCTTGGTATTTTTCCCTCGACGCCCGCATAACACCGGAAAAAATAAAAACGAGCACTGTAAACAATTTATTGGGCGTTGGCGATTACAAATTGGATAAACGCTTCCAGCAGGGGCGAGCGGTATTTGTCCCGGTGCCATATCAATCTGAATTCCCTAGAAATGGGCAGGCCTTGCAGAGGGATGCTGACCAGCCGGCCGCTTTTAATTTCATCCTGCAGCGCCATTTGCGATACAAACGCAATGCCGATATCGGCTGCCACCGCTCGCTTTATTGCTTCCGTATTGTTAATAACGTGGGCCACCTCATAGTGGACAGCGTGCTCCTGTAATCTTTTCTCCACCACTTCCCGGGTGCCGCTGCCTTTTTCCCGCAAGATCAAATCCTCTCCGCAGATCTCTCCCGGCTCGATCAGTTGTCGGCCTGCTTTGGCCCAGCTGTGCTGAGGAGAGCAAATAAGCAGGATTTCGTCGGCCATGACTTTTTGTACAACAATTTCCTTGGAATGAACCAAGCCTTCCACAAAGCCGATATCCAACTGGTTTCCCAGCAGCATTTCTTCAATGGCCGCCGTATTGTCGATCACGCATGTGCTTTGGATGGCTTCATATTGATGCCGGAACTTTCCCAGCAGATGCGGCAGCAAATAAATGCCGATCGTAGTACTGGCTCCCATCCGCAGGCGCCCTCTTTTCAAATTGGCCATATCCAGCATCTGGGACTCCGTTTCTTCCACCAGGGATAAAATTCTCTTGCTGTACTGATACAGCACCTCCCCGGCAAAAGTCAACTGCATTTTGTGTTTCATCCGGTCGAACAATTTAAGCCCCAGGGACTCCTCCAAATCCGCTATGGTCTGGCTGACGGCAGGCTGAGTCATAAATAAACGTTTGGCGGCCTGCGAGACTATCCCTGTTTCCGCTACTTCCGTAAAAAGCTCCAGCTGTCTCAGGTTCATAGTGCTCCTCCTTGCGGTTTGGCCGTCCGGGGTTCATCATTATTTTCCTTCTTCGATCTCTTTGATGACGGCATCTTTTATTTCGGGTTTCTTTATCAACTCGATTAAATCAAGTATAACCTGTCTTTCCTCGTTGGTGGATCTTTCCAGGAAGGTCTTGATTTCCCGATATTGCGCATCCAAAGGACTGCGGTACGTATTGAGGCGTTCAATGATACCGACCAAATTCAGCAGTTCCGGTTCCGTCCAAGCGGCGATCAGATCCACCACCTGCCTGATTTCATATCTTTTCAACGCTTCTTTCAGCGTGGTGTTGTTGTGATAATCCCAATACCAATCCTCGTCCATGCTGCCCATCAGGAAATAGGATGTATTAACCCCCATAGATTTTCCCAGGCTGTTCAATACTTTTATGGACGGCTGGGTACGGTCATTTTCTATCTGGGTGATCATACTGTCAGTGATGCCCACCATATCGCCCAAGTCTTTCTGGGTCAGCCCCATGGTTTCTCGCAGGCGTCGGACCTTCTGTCCTAAAGTCTCTTCTTCATTGGTCGGGAAAAGCTGGCCGGTGGGTACGTTTATTACTTGAGCCAGCTTCTCCAGGGTTTTTAGCGACGGAGTTGACAATGACCGTTCTATCTCACTTAAATGAGCTGCCGAAACCCCGGATTGACGGCTCAGTTCGTTCAAGCTCAAACCACGCTCCTCTCTTAATCTGCGCAGCCTTGAACCAACCAATTCAACCTCCGGCTCTCGTTTTTGATAGTACTTGTCAGTTGATTTTGACGGCTCGCGATCAAATATTTTTACTATTTTTAAGACTACATCCGGAGATATTTCATCGCTTTGTTCCATCTCTCTCAAAGACGACAGCGCGATATTCAACTGTGCGGCGACTTCCTCTATCGTCATGCCTTTCTCTTCCCGCCATTTTTTCAGTTGTTCACCCAGTGACATTCATTGTGCCTCCTGCAATTACAATTAACCAGTAATCTGCTGCATCTAAAAGTTGATTTCATCCGCCCTTTGGCACCCGCCGCTTACAGAGGCGGGGACTTAGGACGGGTTAGTTCAGTGTTAAAGTTTTAGGTGTAACAGACTACTAAATATTTTACTTTAAAAATTCAATTATTTGTATAGCATTGCCTTCCGGATCTTTAATAAAGGCGATCTTACGATCCGGTCTGAACTGGGACGGTTCCAGCAGGAATTTCACCGACTGCTGCCTCAGTCGCCTGCAATAAGCGTCCAAATCGTCGACCGCCAGGGCCATGTGGCTGTAACCGTTGTCATATGGTTTTTCTCCGGCCTGGTATGACTGCTCGATCTCCAACGACATATTTTCGTCGCCCACGAAATAATAATGCTGCCCGCCCATGTCGACGGTTTCCTTCAGATTGAAGCCAAGCACCTCGCAGTAGAATTTTAAGGCAGCTTCCACGTCTTTAACTTTAACCCCAAAATGATGAATATGCAAAGTCAGCCCCCCTATTTACAAAGCTATTCTGGCTCAACGTCAAGCACCTTTCCGGTTATACGTATCCCCGGCTCCCATACAACTGCTTACAAAAAGTATTATACCAGCCACGCGTCGTCTAAAACATCCGCGTGGCTGGTTTATATGGCTGGTTAAAATTGAAGGTCTGCTTACCAGTTTTGATAATCCAAATGCCGGTATTTTTCAAGATGTCTTACCGGCAGGCTCAACGCGTCTTTACGGAAAGGGGGAGCCAGTTGGGTACCGTCGACTTCGAACTGCAGCACCGCCGGCCGGCCCGATTTAATCGCCGCAACCAAGGCGTCGCCCACCTCCTCCGGCCGGTCAACGGTGACTCCGTACGCGCCCATGGATTGGGCCACCTCGCCGAAATTGGGAGCCTCTATGTCCACTCCGATAAAACGATTGTTGTAAAAATCGATCTGGTTTTTCTTTTCCGCACACCAGGCGGTGTTATGGAAAACACAGGCAATTACCGGAATGTTCTCCTGCACGGCGGTGCTTACTTCATGCAAGCTCATCCCCCAAGCGCCGTCGCCGACAATATTCATCACCGGGCAGTCGGGACGGCCTAATTTGGCGCCCAGCGCCGCCGGATAAGAAAAGCCGGTGTTGCCGAAAGTCAGGGCGGCAATATGCTTACGCCCTTCATAGAATTTGAAATAGCTGTTGGCGGTAGAAGCCACGTTGCCAATATCGGTAGCTACGATGGTACCTTGCGGCATGGCTTTGTTCAGCTCGAACAGCACTCGGCGCGGATTCATGGGCTTGCCTTCTACCATGGCCAGCGCCTCGATTTCTTTTTCCCAAGCTGCCTTGCGCTCGGCAATCTCCCGCATGCGGCTTTCGTCCGCCGGACGGCTGCCCAGCCTGGCCTGAAGCATATTGAGCATCTCCACCGCCGCCGCTTTGGCGTCGGCGATAATCCCCACTTCCACCGGATGAGTACGGGCGATATTCAAAGGATTCAGATCGATCTGGATAATTTTGGATGTTTCCGGGAAATAATTGATATCGTATTGCGGAGTGGTGCCGAATACTGACAAACGGGTGCCGATGGCCAGCATCACGTCCGCCTCAGCCACCGTGTTCATGGCTGCCTTGGAGCCCATGTATCCGATCGGTCCCAAGGCCAGCGGATGGTTGGCCGGGAAGGCGTCATTATGCAAATAAGTGCAGGCTACCGGCGCGGTAAGCAATTCGGCGATCTTGGTTACCACATCGGCGCAATCCGTATCCACTACCCCGCGCCCGGAAATAATAACCGGTTTTTTCGCGGCGGCCAGCAGTTCCACCGCTCTCCGCAGCGATTCAATGGAACCGCAGCCCCGGTCGTCAACACGATACTGATGGGGCTGCAGGATATAATCCTCCACCTCGCCGTAAAAATAATCCCGAGGAATGTCCAACAATACCGGCCCTCTGAGGGCATAGGCCATGCGGAAGGCGGTACGGGTGCAATCGGCCGCCCGGCTGGGGTGCGGCAACCGAATGGTGGCTTTGGTAATTGCTTTGAAAACCGACACGGTATCGCATTCCTGGAACCCGTCCCAGCCTACCGTCTTGCTGCCGGCAGAAGGGCAGAGCACCACCATGGGGGTATGGCCCATATTGGCGGCGGCTACCGAAGTAACCATATTAGTGATGCCGGGCCCGTTTTGTCCGATCACGACGCCGCATTTGCCGGTAACCCTGGCATAAGCGTCTTCCATATGGGCGGCGCTCTGTTCATGCCTTACCGGGATAAAACGTATGCCAGCCGCGGGAAACAGATCCAGCAGATCCATAAAAGCTGAGCCGACGATGCCGGATACATGATCTACGCCTTCGGCAACCAGCGTTTCACAGATGGCTTCGCTGGCTGTCATTTTTAACTTCTGCATATCAAGAGTCCTCCTTAAAATACGATTCTTACAGTGATCGCTTTAGGCCATAAACCCGATGTTAACGTCGGTTTTCACATTGACCACCGCCGGTTTTCCGGAAGCCAGCGCCCGGTCAATGGCGGCGCCGATCTCTTTGGCCTCGGTTACATACTCGCCGTGGCCGCCCAGCGCCTCCGCCACCTGATCGTAGCGGACATCTCTCAGGAACAGTCCCACAAAGGGTTTATCCTCACCGGCCCGTTTGGCCTCGGAACGTTTGATCATACCCCAGCAACTGTCATTCAAAATCACCGTGGTGAAATTGATTCCATAGCGCATGGCCGTATCGTATTCCATGGCGCCGTAACCGAAGGCACCGTCGCCGGTCAGCAAGATGACTTTCTTGTCCGGATGGGCCAATTTAGCCGCCATGGCGTAAGGCACCCCCACGCCCAGCGGTCCGAAGCTGCCGTTGGCAATAGTCAGGTACTGTCCCGGTCCGGGGGCCGGAATCAGCAGGTTTCCCCAGGAAGCCGTGTCGCCGCCGTCGATAACCACGATGGTATTCTCGTCGACGCGCTGCATGATCTCGAAGCACAGCCTCACCGGATGGATAGGATTCTGGTCGGAGGTCAGCATGGGTAGAATGGCTTGGGCCATATTGTTTTTGGCTTCGTTGATGCCGTTGACCCAACCGGTACGATCCTTTTGGCTGACGGCAGCGGTCAGTTGCCGCAGGACTTCCTTGCAGTCGCCCACAATGCCCAGTTCAATGTCCAACTGATCGGCCAGAGCCGCCGCGTTTATATCGACGCGGATGATTTTAGCGGTCTGGGGAAAAACCTCGCGTTTCATAGTATACCCGGTGCGCGTGCCAAGGATCAGGACGACGTCGGCCTTTTGCAACACTCCGGCAAAGATAGGATGTCCGGAGGCGGCAATACCTATGGCCTGGGGATGGCTGTCGGGAACGATACCGCGGCCGGCGTTGCGGGTGAAGATGGGGGCGCCGCATTTTTCTATAAAAGTGGTCAGCTCTGCCGCCGCGCCTGCCCAAAAAGCACCGCTGCCGGCAATAACGACAGGTCTTTCCGCACCGTCGATCAAAGCGGCGGCTTGGGCTATATCCTCGGGATTTCCTGCCGGTTTGCCCGCCACTTTATAGGTTTTGGCAAATTCCACTTGCTCTTCATCATAATCTGATTCCATAATGTTGCGGGGGATTTCCATGTATACCGGTCCGGGACGGTCGGAAGACGCCTCGGCGATGGCCCGGCCGATATATTCGGGGATACGGTGTCCTTCCAGTACGGAGCGGGCATGTTTGGTCATGGATTTGACCATATCGATCTGGTTGAAGTCCTGTAATTCGTTTCTGTCGTATTCGGATACCCGGGCTTTGCCGCCCATGCACAACATCGGCACGCAGTTGGCGCTGGCATTGGCCACTCCGGTGATCAGATTGGTGAAACCGGGGCCGGCAGTACCGGTACATACGCCTACTTGGCCGGTAGTCAGGGCCCACCCCTCGGCCATAAAAGCGGCGTTCATTTCGTGACGCACACCGATAAACTTCATGCCATTCTCTTCGCAGGATTCCATCATCGGATAAATATGACCGCCAGGAATACCGAAGATGTATTGGATTCCCTCTTTTTCAAAAACACGCTCGATTAATTGTCCGCCGTTTAATTTTGCCATGCTGTAATCCTCCTTTTAATCTTTAAAAGTTTTTCTCGTCTTGACGATTTTGATAATTTTCAAATTGCGGGCATTCTGCAGTTCTTCACGGCTCTTGCCGGTATAGTCCTTGATGCCTTGGCCGCTCTTAATGCCCAGTTTGCCTTGTTTGACCATTTCTTCGGCAAAGGCCATGCCGGTAGTGGAATTGCAAAGGAACTGGTACAGATAGTTGCCGGCGGCTACGCCTACATCCCAGCCAATGTAGTCCTGCAGTTCCAGCGGCCCTTCAAAGGGAGCTTTTAAACCAAAATTCGAGGTCAGGGCGGTATCCACATCCTCGGGGCTGACCCAACCTTCGGATACCATGTAGCCGGCTTCCCTGGCCAGGGCACAGTTCAGGCGATTGACAATAAATCCGGGTACGCATTTTTTCAGGATCACCGGGACTTTATCCATACCCACCAGGATTTCTTTGAGGGTTGCGACGGTTTGTTCCGCTGTCTGCGGTCCCATAACGATCTCTATCAGCGGAATGATATGGGGGGGATTGCACCAATGGGCGATAACCAACCTCTCCGGATAGGAAACGTTTATGAATTCGTAGATGTTCAATACCGAAGTGGTGCTGGTCAGGATGGTATCCGGAGCGCACCATTGATCCAGTTGTTTAAACAGATCCGATTTGAATTGCGGATGTTCGGGAATCGCCTCCACTACCAGGCCGGCCCTTTTAGCCGCCCCTTCCAGATCGAGGGTGTATTCGAGATATTTGTCCACGTTAGCGATCTGCTGGGCGCCGAGCATGTCCTCGCTGGCCAGCACTTTTATATTACCGGCAATCAACTGGCGGGCCATATCAAGCTGTTCCTGCTTCTGGTCCACCAGACTGGTGGGATACCCGTTGGCTGCAAACACCTGGGCGATCGAATGACCCATGGTACCGGCGCCTACAACTAAAACCTGCAATTTTCCACTCATTTCTTCCACTCCTCATCCATTGATAATCAGTTGCAACCTTTGTTATATTCCTACTTTCTGCTCGGGTATATAATCGGGGCATTCATAACCCAGGGTCTCCGGCAGGAAAATAGCAATAATAGCGATACATACGAAGGGAGCCAGTGCCAACACCGAAACCGCATTGCCGGTTCCGTGGAGCGGCGCCTGCATTACCCCCACCAGGGCCGGAGCTGCGATGGTACCGATACGGCCGATGATATTGTTGCCCCAGGCGGTGGCGTTGGCTCGAATGGAGGTGGGGAACAGTTCGTTGGTAAAAGTTGCGCATAATACCGTGAACGTTCCGGCAAAAAATACGCCCATGATCTGAGCGATCATTACCTGATAGAAAGATGAGGCTTGAAAGGTGGCAATTACAGCCAAACTTCCCAAACCGAAGAACAGATAAGCGGTTTTCTTGCGTCCCAGACTGTCCAGCAGTTTACCTACCGCCACATAACCCAGCAGACCAAGGGTATAAGCAAAAGCGTTGATCATGCCCACCTGGCTTTCTTTCCATCCCAGCTCGTTGACCACCCGATAAGTAAAAAAGTTCATTGAGGATGAATAGCACAAATACATGAAGAACCACAACGCCATAATAGCCAGAATGTATTTCCTAAATTGCGGAGAGAATACCGCCATCAGCGGCGGCTTTATTGCTTTCTCGCCGATACCGGCTTTCATTTCCAGGAAGCGGGGCGTTTCCTGCAGGTTCTTGCCCCAGATGGCGATCAGGATCAGCGGCAGCGCGCCGATTATATACAAGCCCCGCCAATGCAGACTGGTCATTGATACTAACGGCAGCAACAGCGAAGGGAAAATGGCGCCGACCGCCGCCGCGCTTTGAAACAGTCCGACCGCCCGCCCTCTAAGCTCATTGTCAAATTCCTCCGTCATGATGATGAAGCCTAAAGCCCAGGAGGTAACCAGAAATACGCGGGCAATAAACTGGCACACCACAAATACATGGACATTGGGAGCAAAGGCGGTTCCCAAACTAAGCAACGAATAGATTAGGATAGCCGTCAGGAAGATCGATTTTCTGCCAAACCGATCCGCCAGCCGCACCACAAAAAACGCCATCAGCGCGCCGATGGCTACAATAGACACGATCATACTGGTGGACTCGGTATTAAGATGGTAGGCATTGCTGATGTAGGGCAGAGCCAGACTGATTACCATAAAATCAAAACCCTCAAAAAAGGCGCCGATCATAACTACCGGCAAAATTTTCTTCTGCCGTTCGGTTAATGTAAACTTAACCTTTTCTTTTTCTCCGGCCACTTCAAAATTTACCCCCTCTCCAATCTACTGTTCCAGCACGTAACGATTTTGCTCCAGCATGATGCTCTCATACATCTGCGGGTCCGAGCGGTAAACCTCCCAGGACATTTGCGCGATTTCTCCCAGCAGCAATTGACGTTCTCCGGTCAGCAAAGCCTGAACAATCTGGGCCGCAGCTTCATCAGGCATGAGGACGTTGCCGGCCGTGATCTTTTCGTTTTGATTGGCATTGCCATCGCCATCCAGGGCGTTTTTGTCGATATTGGTTTGAATATACTGGGCATAAACCAGGAGCACCGATACGTCGGTTCCGTCCATTTCCGTCCGCAGCGTGTTCAAGAATCCAGCCAGACCGTGCTTGGCGGCGGCGTAACCGGTACGCCCGCACAGAGGCGCAAAACCCGCGATGCTGGCTATGCCAACCACTGCTCCGCCGGTTTTTATCACGCTGTCAATCGCTGCCCGGGTACAATACATTGCCCCCAACAAATTGACCGCGATGATCCGATCGAATACTGAAATATCTGTTTTACGGAAGGAACTGCGATGCGCCATCCCGGCATTGTTTATCAATACATAAATATCGCCCAGATCTTTGATCAGCGTTGCAATGGTTTCAAAACAATCCTGGGCTTGAGTGACATCGCAAACATAGGTTTTACAAACCACTCCCGCTTTGCTTAAAGAGTTCTGCAGAACTTTCAACCCTTCCGCGTCCTTATCCAAAGCTGCAATTTTAGCCCCCGTCTGTGCAAACTGCTTACATAAAGCTTCTCCTAAGCCTCCGGCGGCTCCGGTGACAACAACTACACGATCTCTAAAATCCATCATACCTTATCACCCCTTATGTCCTCTTCCGGCTACAACATTTTCGTATCATTTCCCTCCTTAATTTCGGCCAATCATAAGCCCGGCGCATCCTCCTTTCATTTGCCGGCAGGATCCTAAACTAAATAGAATATGTAAGTTTTACGATAAGGTTCAACAAAAATTATAGCTAACAAATGCAAATACATCCGTTAGCTATAATTTAACATTATTAAGTTTTGGCGTAAAATTGTTTTTCCTTATCCAATTGATAAGTACCGCTTATACAATTATAAGCCCTGCATATGGGCTTCGGTTTCGGTTCATAATAAATGCCCTATTCGCGGTGGTAAATATAGACGAACAAATTGTGTTCGATTTTACTTAGTATCTATATTGGCTTTATCCGGATCGAAATCTAATTCCAGTAATTCATGGTACAGTTCCTTTTTGCGATTAGCCAAAAAAAAGCTGTCCCGCATGGACTTTTTTTCCTGTTTACGCAGCTGGTTGATGGGTTCCGCCGGCAGGTGGGCGTAGAGAATGCTGTCGGTTTGCTCTTGAGACATGGCCAGGATCTCGCCTTTCGGGCCCCAGACCATGGCGCCGCCACTGTAGCTTCGGTTTTGCTGATCCTCTCCGCACTGATTGCAGGCTACCAGATAAACCGAATTATCATAGGCCCGGGCTTGCATATAACGCTGCCATATCTCCAGTCGATTGCCGGAAATGCTTAAGGACGCATGGGGAGCAAATAATATTTCCGCTCCTTTGAGGGAGTAAATAGCGGCCATTTCAGGAAAATGCCAATCCCAGCAAATTCCCGCCGCAAATCCAGCCCCCCCGTTGCTAAAAACGGGAAAATTGGAGCCTGCTTCGAACCATTTGCGTTCGAAACGACCCAAATGGACTTTGCGGTACGTTTGGGTCGTGCCGTCAGGCAATGCAATCAATTGAGAAATGTAGGGCTTCCCTCCGGTCTCTGATTGCTCCGCCCACCCCACCAGCAGGGTGACCTGCAGTTCCGCAGCCGCACCGGCTAGTTGTTTAATGGCAAGGTCCTGCATGGTCAGTGCCAATTCGTCGATACCTTCGTGGGTATAACCCGGCAGCGCCATTTCCGGAAAAACAATGAAACCGGCTCCCGCCGCCGCTGCCTGAACAGATATATCCAGTATTTTGTCCAGATTGCGCTGGGTCTCCCCCGCCGCCGAAGCCATCTGCACCGCAGCAATCATGCAATCTTCGCGCATAGCGGCTATTCTCCTATATAATCATAATCAAATTCTTCCGGACAATAATCAGAGTTAAGAACTCTCTCCAGCATTTCACGATTGTGCAGGAAATTGACAAAAAACTGTTCTTCTTTGGATTGGGCGTGATTGGCGCTGGTCAAAACGTTCAAAGGTCTGCCCATATAAAGATCTTTGATTTTAATGGTCTTCAGGATTTTGTCCTGACATTCATGCCGTACCGTCAAAGCGGAAATGATAGTCACTCCCAGCCCCGCAGATACGATCTGCTTGATGGCTTGGGTGCTTCCCAGTTCCATCGTAATATTGAAATCCGCCAGGTCGAATCCCTTTTCCTTCAATAAAAGCTCCACCACTTTACGGGTCCCGGAACCTACCTCGCGCATAATCAGGCGAGCGGTGGCCAATTCGCTGATGGTTATGCTGCCTTTAGCAGCCCAGGGATGATAGTACGGTACCACCACCGCCAATTCGTCATGCCAGAAATTTTCTATGGTCAGGTCTTTGCTCTCCGGCACCGGCCCTTCCACCAAACCGATCCTGAACTTTCTTTCCAGAATATCCTGGGTAATGGTTTCGGTATTGGCGATACTGACTTTGAAATCAATATCCGGCCGCAGCTTGTATAAACAGCCGAGTATGTTGGGAAGAACATATTCGCCTATGGTCAGGGTGGCGCCGATTTTAACTTCTCCGTGATGATCGTCGGCAATATCGCTGATAGCCTGTTTGACATTCATCATCATGTCCAGCATCTGACAGACGTAATCATACAATATGGTTCCCGCCTTGGTTAAGGTAACGCCTTTGTTGCTGCGGTTTAACAATTTGGCCCCGTATTGATTCTCGATATTTTGGATTTGCAGGCTGACAGCCGGCTGACTGATGTGCAGTTGTTTGGCTGCCAAAGTGATGTTCTTGGTTTCGGCTACTGCTTTAAATACCAGTAATTCTTGTTCGCTCATATTTATTACCGCCTTTGCCAAACTCTGATCCTACTGCAAAAATTATAATTCGTTCATTGAATCTATAAACATCCATCGCCAGACTCTGCATGGAGAACATCTAG
>DATMYB010000464.1:0-3699 GCA_035561215.1 Syntrophomonas sp.
GAGCCAATATTAGAAAACGCCTTTGTATTAATAATGCTAATGACGATTTACGTACCTGTCTTATAGATTTAAATAAGAAGTTCCGCAACGGGGAAATATTTAAGTATAAGAGGGATAACTGACTGTCCGGTTACTAGAGCCTTATATAATGAATTACAGTCGAAAAAATAGTTGCCACTGCTTGTGCCACATCTTTTTTCGGCAGCAGATTTAAGCGACGTCATTATACGTAATGATTTTTCGTGGGCTAATTTAAGAAGACAAATCCGTGCCACCCTTTGTTTTAAACAGAAAAGACCGCAGTGATCAAGGGTATATTAGGCGATGATGTTGCCCTTGATCTCAGCGGTCTTTCTCGCTCTTAAAGTGTAGGCGATAGAGTCTATCTTACGTAACATTGACCATTCTGTTTACTTAGTACTGCGGGTTATTTTTTGGATCGAGATTGACGCCATCCTTTAATGAGCATGGAAGGTACATAACGGATAATCGCCCAAGTTAGAAGGTTCATGGCCTTCCACATTTCGTCGGGCCTGAGATAAATAGTTGCCGGCATTGTCCCCATCATTTTGCCTTTCATAACCAAATCGTCGTCTTTACGATCTACAGATGTTACTTCCATCATAACATTGCCGTATAAATCATGTAGTTTCATACTTATAGCCATCCTCTTTACAGTTTCATGAGAACATAGCGATGTTCTCTGGAACTACCTAGCTACTTAGCCCATTACTTTGCTGGCATCGACGCCTAAATCAGACATAATTACCTGAACAGTAGCCCTGCCGCCTCCCGCAATACATCCGCCCGGATGGGTTCCATGCCCGGCTAAATATAGACCGTCAACCGGTGTACGGTATTGACCTAACTCAGGTATCGGTCTATAGGAAAAGAACTGGAACATAAAAGCACCTAACCCGCATACGCAACCATGTACCAGGCTCGGATTCCAACGTTCAAAATCAAGAGGTGAGAAAACTTTGCGAGCGAGAATATTTTCCGGGCCCATATTGGTTGTATAAAGACGCAGCCAATTTAACACATCGTCGGCAAAATCCTCCTTAACATCATCCCATTTTGAAGGTCCGCCGTCTTTTAACCAATAAGGAGCATAGTTCCACAAATATAGAGTGTGTTTTCCCTCGGGTGCCCTGGTCGGATCCTGCACAGTAGGAGTTACAACAAATGGAGCCATAGCTTTTGCAGAAGAGGGAAGCTCACCATAGCGGAGGGTATCGAACATACGCCGGAAATCTTCAAGCCAAGGCAGAGGTTCCACAATGAAGGCCTCATCAGCATCTTTGCCAGCTTTGAATTTGGGCGCCTCATTCAAGGCAATAGCCTGCAAAACGCCAGAAAAAGAAGAGTCCTGAATTCTTTCAATTTTACTTTTAAGATCAGGGCTGAGACCTCCATCAAGTAACTGCAGCATAGCCAGTCTGGCATCAACGTTTGCGACAATAGCTTTTCTAGCTTTGATTTCTTCACCGGATTCTAATACCACGCTGCTTGCGCGTCCTCCGGTAGTTTTTATCTGTGCAACAGGGCTGTTCAATTTAACAGTTCCGCCGTTATCTTCTATACAAAGTGCCAGTGCCTTTGGCAGCATTCCTGATCCTCCCTCGGGCAGACCCAGGGGGAAGGTATGATTCATTGGGATCAGGGTATATAAATAAACAGCTGTTCCTCTTTCCTCCGGCCCAACTAAGGGTTCACTCATATATTTCAAAAGTTTTAATTTGGTCTTGGGATGTTCGAACCGCTGATTAATAATATCGTACGCGCTCATCATCAGGCTTCGTACTAGGTCTTGTCCTATCGGACTTTGGTCAAGCTGAGATATCAAAGCGCCGAATGGGGGCGGTGCATTGAACATACCACCGACCAGCAAATTCACCAAAGGAGCGGCCTCATAATAAAACTTGCGATATTCATCAGCATCTTTCTCTGAAAATTGCGCAATCGACTGGCAAGTCTTATCCAGATCGGAGTACATACACAATGCTGTATCATCGGGGAATAAATTAACAACACTGGTTTTAGGAATTATATACTTCAAGCCGTACTTACTCTGCAATCCGAGTTCATCATTGCGTATCATGGGATTAGCCTGGATGATTGCATGGTCTATTCCTCCAAGCTCATGTTTAAAACCGGGCAGTGTGACCTCTTCGGTACTGGTGCTTCCACCAACATAGCTGTTCTTTTCCAAAACGCATACATTTACACCGGCTTTTGCCAAATAGGCGGCGATGGTTAATCCATTATGTCCACCACCAATTACGATTACATCATACTGTTCCATCCATATTTCCCTCCTATTTCATATTTATTGGGTAATAAACGTGTTGAGTAAGATGAATTTCTATGTCACTCCTTTCGCCATATGATTTTAACCAGCCCATATAAAATCGCGGGAACAATATACCCTACTTCATAAGTAAATGTATTACCTGATTACGTTTCAAACAATGCCAGTTATATACGAGGGTAAACCTAGTGTTAAACTAGTGCATAAGGGTAAAAAGGCTCCCAACGTACGTTAAACCCACATTACCCCCGTATACGAAGGAAAGCTATTCTGAAGGTGAATCGGGAGAAAACGCAGTTAGCATATGTGGGAAAGGTCAAGTATCTGGACATAGCTTTTACCTCCAAATAAGGAGGAGCAGGCTCAGGATAATCCTCGGACTGTCTGAGGTTAAGGGGGAAAATTCGAGAAGCCACCGGGCGCAATAATGGGATGGGAATGGAGGCGAGAAAAGCTGACTACAAGCGCTATGTGCTCTGTATTCAGAAAAGATATGAACAGACTACAAGAAATCATCATCGAAGCAGAGGCAGAGAGATAAGCCATATATTAATATGAAAATAAAGCCGAACAATTTTTGTCCGGCTCTATTTATTGAGTATGGGATTAACTGCCTGTGCCATTATGAAATACAATCGATGCAGGGCTTGTTTTTGACGGAGAGATTGCGTTCCGTATAAGCCTTTTGGGTCTGAGTCTGGTTTGCCTGGAGGCTGCGATTGTAATCGTTGACGGATTTGTCTATATAGAGGTAACTACCTAGTACATAGGCAACGATTAACGCTAATGATAAAAGCACTACCATATTAACACGCTCCTTTTTTTAATGAATTCAGCAATCATCTTTGCTGTAACTAAATCATAAGCCAGAAGCTGTGGACTGTAAAATACCGTATTATAATGGTAATATAAACAATTGCTGATAATCTTTAAAACCGGGTGCTATCCCTATACCTGATCCTGCATTTTCCTGCGACGTGCTATCCTGCTAGGATTACGGTAGATGCCGCTGAGATTAATATATGTTCAGCCTTACACATTTTCCCCAGCCAGATCCAAAGATTTGTTCCAATTTGTCTACCTCATAAGTGAGCGGGCAACTTTGCGCTCTACTTCTGCGATATGCTGCTTGTTTTTATTCGGGGGTTTTGGCGGCAATGATCATTTCGTTCGCTTGGCGTCAAAGCGTTTACGGAACTTGACCATGGCCACCGGGGTAAAGGGTCTGGTCAGCTGATATTTCAGTCCAATGAAATACTGCATTTCTTCTTCAGCAGTGGTTCACTTTTTGCTGATATTTGCAGCGGTACCACCCAATTTGAATAAATTTATAATTATTCCCTAAAAAACATTTTTAAGCATTGGCTGACACCACCTTCGTGCATAAT
>DATMYB010000465.1:0-2957 GCA_035561215.1 Syntrophomonas sp.
AGTCAGGAAGGAGCGTATTTATGAAAAAGAAAGGATGATCTTAATGAAAAAAAGGATTTTATAAAAGAAGAATCTCAAAGCCAGTCAAATCAAGGCTTCGAGATTCCGAGAGTATATCTTATTGTAAAGGAGGTGTTTTCATTGCAGAAGGATAGTTTCGTGGCATTTGACACAGCGGTATCTCAATCGCTGCCTGAGGCGGTATCACAGACGCAGTCCGATTTGATTACAGCAGCTGGTAACTGGGCTGGGAAAGGATTACATGCGATTCTTGAATATCTCAAAAAAATATTGGGGATTATCGCCTTTTTCGTTTTCTGGGAAGTCGCTTCTCGAACCGGTCTGATTGACAGCGTTTTTATCCCGCCTTTTTCAAGGGTAGTAACAGCTTTTTACGGACTTTTGGCGTCGGGTGAATTGGCTTATCATGCGTCAGCGAGTTTGATGCGGGCGCTGGCAGGGTTGGGGCTTGCCATAGTGGTTGCCCTTCCGCTGGGGCTTATGATTGGGCAGATTCGAGTAGTGGAACGGTTTTTAGACCCGTTGCTCCAAATGTTCCGGCAGACTTCCACCCTCGCCTTGCTGCCGGTTTTCATCCTGCTTCTGGGGTTGGGGGAAACCTCTAAAATCATGATGATTTTTTGGGGTGTACAGTGGCCAATCTTACTTAACACCATCAGCGGAGCAAAGAATATCGACCCGGTTTTACTCAAATCAGCGCGGTCAATCGGTACGCCGAAGATCAAGCTGTTGTGGAAAATCGTGATACCGGGCGCGTTACCGTCTATTTTCACAGGCGTCAGACTTGGAGCGACTTCCGCCGTGCTGCTGCTGATCGCTGCAGAGATGGTAGGGGCCAGCGTCGGGTTAGGGTTTGCGGTGTTTGACTTTGAAGTAAAATATAAAATCCCGGAAATGTTTGCGGTCATTTTATCTTTTACAATATTGGGTCTGGCGCTGAATTATCTGCTGGTGTTTTTGGAACGAAAAATAATCAAATGGAAGCAAGAATAACAACTTTATGAAATGGAGGAACTACAGCATGAAGAAATTTATCACACTGCTCCTCGCTCTGGCTCTATTGGCTGCCGTCATATCCGGCTGCGGAAGGGACGGTTCGAGGACGGACGGAACGGGCGCGGATGGCGCGGATGATTTAACACGGGAGATTGTCGTCAAGCTCCCCACCATTCAAAGCGGGGGACCCGCGCTGATTGCGCTGGAATTAGGCTTTTTTGAGGAACAAAACCTGAAGATTGAACAGATCGGCTCCGTGCCGGGCGGCAATCAAATTCAATCGGTTATCACGGGGGACATTGATTTTACGCTCGGCAATCATACCGACAGGGAAATTCAGGCTTTGGTGAGCGGGATTCCCGTAAAAGTAATTTTGGCGCAGTCCGAAACCACACAGGATATGCCGCATATGCGCTGGATGGTTCCGGAGGATAGCGGTATACACGAACCGAAAGACCTGATCGGAAAGAAAATCGCCATGAGCTATATCACCGGCGGTTGTCCCGTTACAAATCTTCGGGAATACCTGCGCAAGGGAGGGGTTGATCTCAAGCAGGTACAAATGGTGCAAATGGATGATCATTTGCAGGCT
The DNA here is from genome assembly GCA_035561215.1 of Syntrophomonas sp. Classification (GTDB taxonomy): domain Bacteria; phylum Bacillota; class Syntrophomonadia; order Syntrophomonadales; family Syntrophomonadaceae; genus Syntrophomonas_B. The sequence goes on from DATMYB010000465.1 coordinate 1,610, forward strand.
GCCGCATTGCAGGAAGGCTTAGTAGACGTTATCACCGTTCACGCGCCGCTTTCGGGCGTTGTGCGGAAGCAATTGAATCTTCGGACACTGTTTTCCGACTATGATACCTTTGACACAAGGGCGGGCAACAATGTCGCCACTTCGGAAAAGGTAATCAAAGCCGACCCGGAGAAAGTGCGCCGGTTCAGCGCCGCGTTTGTGAAAGCGCAGAAATGGATTAACGAGAATCAAGAGGAAGCAAGCCGCATTTACGCCGAGTTTTTGAAGCTGGATCCAGCGTTGGTAAAGGATTTTGACCGAACCTTTTACAGCGAAACGGGTCTTGAAACAGACGAACGGGTGCAGCTTTGGATTGACGAATTAATTACGCTGGGTGAAATTAAACCCGGTCAGTTCAAGCCAAGCGACATTTACACAAATGAGTTCAACCCCAATTATAAGAAATAGGCAGGTATCATATAACACACAACACATAAAGGGAGGTTTTTATATGCCGCAAAGAAATGCCAAGGTTGCCATATTGATTGAAGGGATTACGAAGCATTACATCGTCAGGCAGCAGCGGGAAAAAACGAAATTTTACGCTGTGCAGGATGTCAGCGTAAAGGTGACGGAAGGAGAGTTTCTTGCCATTGTCGGGCCTTCCGGCTGCGGCAAGTCCACATTGCTCGATATTGTGGCGGGGCTTTTGAACCCGGATGCCGGGAATGTCTCTATCGACGGGAAGAAAGTATCAGGATCTTCGACCGATTGCGGCTTTGTCATGCAGAGCTATGCGCTGCTGCCTTGGCGGACAGTGCGGCGAAACGTCGAATATGGTTTGGAAATCAAAAAGACGCCGCGCCGCGAACGCCGCGGAATCAGCCAAAGATACATTGAGATGGTGGGGCTTTCCGGTTTCGAGAGCAGGTATCCTCACGAGTTGTCCGGTGGCATGAAACAGCGCGTCGCGATTGCGCGGGCATTGGCATATGAACCAAAGATACTGCTGATGGACGAACCGTTTGCGGCGGTAGACGCACAAACAAGGGAGGTGCTGCAGGATGAACTCTTGCGCATTTGGGAAGAAACCCATAAGACCATCCTGTTTGTAACGCACAGTATTGACGAGGCGGTTTCTCTCGCGGACAGGGTCATCGTGATGAGTTCGCACCCCGGCAAAATCAAGGAAGTGGTTAATGTGACACTGACCCGGCCGCGCCGGGTGGGTACGACCAAGACGTTATCGAATTTTCAGCAGATCAGAAATCACGTCTGGTCATCACTGTACGATCAAAGCATTCCCGACCCGGCGGACGCGATTGAATATGCGCTGTAAGTAAACAATTATAGGCGGACGCCTATAAAA
>DATMYB010000466.1:0-4084 GCA_035561215.1 Syntrophomonas sp.
CTTTAAAAATTGCCGTATTGTTTGAAGTTCTGAAGGAGACGAAAATAGACTTAAAATGACTGCCTGGCTGGTAGCGCTTATGTCTATCATGCTGGTTTTCACCGGCTGCGGGAAAAAGAGCCAAAGTCAGCCCTTCAAAATAAAAAGTTGCCTTAGTATTGGATGTGTGGGAAGAGGCGTGGCGGATTCAACGATGCCGCCTATAGTGCTAATGCGTGAGTGAGAAATAAAAATGGGGTTGGGATTTTAATGATCAATTGATGCAAGCTAAGGAGTGGTAGCGGGAATGCTTTATGAACGAATTTTGGACAGTGCTTTAATCTACGAACACATTGTCGAGAGCATGCATGATGGTGTTTTTACCATTGATAAAACAGGAACCATAAGCACCATTAATCCGTCGGCGGTCAACATCCTGGAGATAAAAAAAGATGATATTTTGAACAAAAAGTTTTCCGAAGTCTTTTTTCAATATCCCCAAAATGATGATTTCAACCAGGTCATTCTGGATGCGATTTATAAATCTTCCATGAGTCATCACAAATTATGCCATTACTACACCGGGAAAACAAGCAAATACCTTTTTGTCACAACGTCCTTTTTAAAGATCAATCACGAAAAGGAAAGCAGAGCTATAGGGATAAACGTTGTTTTCAGCGATATTACCGAATTGCAGGAGCTGCGCGACGCAGCTTTAGCCATGAAAATCAAGCATCTGAACGTGAGAGCTTAGGGGATGAGTGAGGGGACGGTTCTTCGACTCATTTTAGGAAAGGCGCAAAGAGAGCCATTCTTGCGAAAATGAGTCGAAGAACCGTCCCCTCACTCATTGTCCCGCACTTGGTTCGGCGTGCGCAGCAGGCCAAATCCGGCCCGGAAAATTGTACGAACTGTTGCCAAAGGGCGGTATCCCAAGGGTTGAAACCCCGGGCGGAGCCGGCTGCGGCCAAAAACTGTGAAGAATTTGGCTCGAAATAGCGAAAATGTTTATATGAAAGTTGGGGGGATGACAGCATGACAAGAATTCTAAACAAAGCAGTGAACCGACGGCTGGCCTTTATCATCATCGCTTTTTTTACATTGTGCATGATACCCAATACGGCGATGGCCAGCCAGGACTCAACACCTTCAAGTTCTTCTGAAACCCCGGTCAGCAGCAATCCCTTGCTGCAAAGCTATAATACTCCCGGGCAGACCCCGCCCTTTGACCAGATCAAAGTGGAGCATTTTATGCCGGCCCTGCAATACGCCTTATCGTTGGAGAAGGACGAACTGGATGCGATCATCAATAATGATGCTGAGCCGACCTTTGCCAACACGATTGAGGCCCTGGAAAGAAGCGGTGAGCTGGTCAACCGGATTACCAGTGTTTTATTCGCGCTAAACGCCGCTGAAACTAATCCGGCTTTACAGAAAGTAGCTGCTGATGCTTCAGTGCTGCTGGCTTCTCATAGCAATGATATTTACTTTAACCAGCCGCTTTTTACTAAAATTGATTATGTCTATAAACAGGCCGATCGCTCTCTGCTGACTGAAGAACAGCAGAATCTGCTTGAAAACACCTACAAAAGCTTTCTGCGCAGCGGAGTTAATCTTGACCCGCCTAAGCAGGCCAGAATAAGGCAAATAGACAGTTCTCTGGCCACCCTGTCCAGTAATTTCTCGAAAAATCTTTTAGCTGACGGCAATGATCTTTACCTGCTTATCAAGCAGCAAGAGGAATTGAGCGGGTTACCCGATTATTTAGTTGAGGCCGCGCTTCAGGCGGCGCAGGATAGGGGCCTGGAGGGCTGGTGCTTCACTCTCGATTACCCCACTTACTCTGATTTTATGACTTTTGCCGGCAATCGCGATAAGCGCCGGGACATGCAGAAGATGTACAGATCAATGGGGATGAGTCCTGAAAGGGATAACCGGGAGATAATCGAGAAAATCGCCGGGCTGCGCCTGGAACGGGCTAATATAATGGGATATGACAACTTTGCCAATTATGTTCTGGAAGAGCGTATGGCTAAAAACAGCGTCACAGTTACCAATTTCTTAAACGACCTTTTGGCGGCGTCTCTGCCGGCCGCCCGAACTGAACTGACCGAATTGCAGCAATATGCTAATGACCAAGGATTTTCCGGAGAACTGCAGCCCTATGATCTGGCTTACTACGACTATAAATTGATCCAGGACCGGTATGCGTTTGACGAGCAGGCCCTGCGTCCCTATTTTCCCCTGGAGCAGGTAAAAACCGCAGTATTTGATTTGGCCCACCAGCTCTACGGCTTGAGCTTTGTTCCCAATAAGGATATCCCGGTGTACCAGAAAGATGTCCAGGCTTATGAGGTGTTTGACGATAAGCAGCAGTACCTGGGCGTAATTTACCTGGACTACTTCTGCCGCGCAGGAAAAAGCGACGGCTGTTGGGCAACAAGCTTCAGAACCCAGGAAAAGCGCGATGGGGAAAACATACGGCCCCAGGTCAACCTGGTGTTTAATTTTCCCTCGGCAACCGATGATGCTCCAGCTTTGCTGACCTTTTACGATGTTACCTGCTTTTTGCATGAGTTTGGCCATGGATTGCATTCCCTGCTTTCCGATGTCAACTATCGCAGCTGCAACGCCGAAAGCGTGCGTTGGGATTTCATCGAGGTCCCCTCGACGCTTATGGAGAATTGGGCCTATGAAAAGGAGTTTTTAAAACTCTGCGCCAGGCATTACCGGAGCGGAGAGGCTTTGCCGGAGGATATGATCAATAAGATCCAGAAAAGCCGCACTCTTCGCAATGCGTCCGGCTTTTTGGGCCAACTCCAGTATTCTGTCCTGGATATGGCCTGGCACAGCATTTCTCAACCGTTAAATACCAGTGCCGATGATTTTGAAAACCAGGTTCTGAAGGATATCAGGCTGTTGCCTCCGATCCCCGGAACCGCGACCAGCCCTTCATTCAGCCACATTTTTGACGGCGGTTATGCCGCCGGATACTATGGTTATAAATGGGCGGCGGCATTGGAAGCCGATATTTATACGGTCTTCAAGCAAAAAGGCATAATGAACCGCCAAACCGGCGAAGAATTCCGACAGAAGGTGCTTTCCCGCGGAGGCGCTATTCCCCCGCTGGAACTCTTTAAATCCTTTGTGGGCCGGGAGCCTTCTAATGACGCATTGCTCAAACGTGAGGGGCTGACACCCTAAAATCAGTAGCCGTTGCAATACGGTGCTCTATCAAAAGCAGAATAGCAGTTGGAGGAGCAAAAGGCTTAAAACCGGGTTGAATCCCTGGTTTTAAGCCTTTATCATTGTTGGACAGGGGATGAGTTAGGGGACGGTTCTTCGACTCATTTTAGGAAAAGTACAACGCGACTGAGTGAGCACTATATCACGAAGTACGGGGCCGCCCCCATGACGTGTGATACGAAACCTTGAGATTCAGGCACTAAGGCCATGCTGTTTTAATACCTTTCGAACCTGTGTTTAAACAAACGGCAGCTCCCCCAGAACCCGGCCGTGATAATAGCGATCGGGTATATTATCCCAAATGCGTTTATCAGCCCATTCATGCTTTGGTTTGCGGAAATATTAAATCCGCCTTTATTATCGCCAACCTGAACGAGATCTACATACCAGGCGCCGATTGCAATAAAAAACACATATACAAAGGCCATTAACAGCAGGCATATTAAAAAAAAGTTTAAAACGGATGTTATATCCGGCCTGTTCCTGGTGAAACTAAAACTTTTTACTGAAATATAGGAGAACATAGCGATGATGAGAAGCACTGAGATAAGAATGACATAAGCGAGGAAGTTGAAACAGACCTTGGATAATACGATATTAGACATGTTAGGTTCAAACATTAACGACCACAATAGTAGTGTAAGAAACGTTCCTGTAACAACTATGCTGATGGAAACAATAAGTTTACTCAAAAGCATTTTCCACGGTTCTAAAGGCAAGGAGAGCTCTAGCTGGTACGAATCCTTCCGCAACCAGTTAACAGTCTCAACTGCCGGGAAAACTATAGAATAGATAAAAAAGAACATGCTCACAATCGCTGCTATCCCATTTACAACCGGCGACAAGTATAGTATGTCGT
>DATMYB010000467.1:0-4182 GCA_035561215.1 Syntrophomonas sp.
TATATAATGTAAATAAAGGCAGGCCCGTCTTTATATAAAAATAAGTGGGGCGATCTAATGGAACTTTCTCTCGAACAAATCAGGCGGAGCCAGATTGCCGCAGGAATAGCGGCCTGCGACCAGCTGCATGAGCAAACTGAAAACCCGATGGAAGTGAACGAACACCTGTTGCTGCAGATCCTGCATGACAACCAAGACACCGAATACGGCAAAAAATATAACTTTGCCGGCATCCATTCCATTTCAGAGTACCAAAAAAATGTGCCCATTACGCAATATGAAGATTACATAGAGTATATCGAGGCCATGGTAAACCATAACCAAAAAAACCTCATAACCGCCTATGAGGTAGTTTACTTTTCCGAAACTTCCGGCACCTTGGGCAGCACCAAGCTGTTGCCTTTAACCGATAAAACCCTTGAGATCTTTAAAATCTATAACCTGGCGATTTCCAACGGCGTACTGAAAAAAAAGCTGGGCGACGGTTGGGTGGGCGGACGCAGCATGCGGCTGACGGAAGCCAAAATCAAAACCCTTGCCAACGGCATGCAATGCGGTCCCGTCACTTCCAGAATGGTTTCCGATGCCAGGCCCCATATCAAACAATTATTTACTTCCCCTCCAGAAGCCATGTTCCCTCATCCGGATACGGATACCCGTTATCTGCATGCGCGTTTCGGCCTGATGGACAAAAACATCACCGGGCTTTCCTCTTCTTACTGCAGTTATCTGCTGGAAATTATGCGCTATATTGAAATGAATCACGTCTGGCTGGTCCGCGATATTGAAAACGGCACCATTGACGCAAGCATCAAGATGAGCCCGGAGGTGAGGACCAGCCTGCTGGCTCAAATCGAGCCCATGCCGGCACGTGCCCGTGAGTTGCGGGATATTTTTGCCGATGGATTTGAGACGCCCATCGCCCCTAGACTCTGGCCCGGTCTTATGTATTACGCCACCATCAGCACCGGATTTTTTACAGACTATGACACGAAGCTTCGTGAACGGTATTTAGGCGATCAAGTTAAGTTATACAGTTGGGGACTCAACGCTTCCGAAGGTTTGTTTTCAACCACGTACGATATCGAGCGCAAAGACGGCGCTCTCATTCCCTGCAGCATGTTTTACGAGTTTCTCCCCATTGAAGCCGGCGATGATTATACTCGGATCATCACCATGGACAAGCTCGAAATTGGCAGAATCTACGAAATCATCCTGACCAACCTTTCAGGACTCTACCGCTACCGGATGGGCGACGCCGTGCGGGTAACAGACAAATATAACCATTTACCGGTTATTCAGTTTGAATACCGGATAGACCGGACGATGGAAATCCTGGACGACCATACTTCGGAACTTGCCCTGTGTACTGCGGCGGAAAATACGGCGAAAGAGCTGGGTTTTGAACTCATGGATTATTCCATCTATCCGGACATTGATTCCGTTCCTTCCAGGTACGTTTACTTCATGGAAATCGGCCAACGATCCCTGGCAGTTACCGACGCGGCCATCCGTGATTGCCTGGAAAAGCAGCTTTACGCCGTCAATCCCTATTTGGGCGAAATTATCGGAAAGGGCCTTTGTGGCACCACCGTGCTGCATATTGTCAAGGATGGTACTTATTACCATTATCGAGATTTGATGTCACAAAAAGGCAAATCCCTTGCCCAGATCAAACCCGTCCGGATCATACGTGATGAATTTCAACGCAGTTTTTTCTTTGCTCATATAGAGGAGGGTAAGGAAGGGCTCGCTTCATGACCAATGATTATTTGATCAAAACCAAATTCAGGACCCAGGCGATAATCGTTACCGTCTCTGTGTTAACGGTCACCATTGGCGCGTTTATTGACGGATGCTTTATTGGAAACTATATGGGGGCGGACAGCATGGCGGCATTCGGTTATGCGCTGCCGGTGGTGGTTATGCTGGTTTCCGCCTTGGGCGGCACGTTTAACAGTGGTTGTACAGCATGTTGTTCGGTACACCTAGGCGTAGGCGATACAAAAAAAATAAACGCCAATTTTACTGCCGGATGTCTGTTGTCCGCTGTATTCGGCCTTGCTTTCATGTTGTTGTTCGTTCTGTACAGCGAACAACTGGCGGCGATCGTCGGTGCCAAAGACCACATATTGCCGCAAACCGCCGATTACATCCGGGGAATCGGTCTGGGTGCTTTCCCCATGATTTTCGCACAAGTGCTGATGACATATACGCGCCTCGATGACGACGCGGGCCTGAATATCGTAAGCGTGCTGGTCTTGGCAGTTCTTAATATTATCCTGGATTTCATTTTTATTGCTCAACTGCATATGGGCCTGTTCGGCGTAGGTCTTGCCACCTCCATTAGCTATGCCGCCGCCACCGCCGTAGGCCTTAGTCATTTTTTGAAAAAAAGAAATACGTTGCATTTGAGCCAAAATAAAGCCATTCTCCCCGAAATCAAAAACATTCTTTTCGTAGGGTTCCCCACTCTGCTGAACGGCGTTTGCCTGGCCGTCAAGTGGCTTATTTTAAATAATCTGTTGTTTGTAGTGGGAGGCGTGATTGCGGTATCCGCACTTTCCGTGCAAAACAATGTCAACCAATTCCTCCAGCCTGTTATTTTGGGAATTGGCACGACTTTGTCGGTCATGTCAGGGATTTTCTTCGGCGAAGGCGACGTGGGAGCAATCCAACGCGTTTTCAAAATCTCCATGAAATCCGGCGTGATCATATGCAGTTTCATTGGAGCCGCGCTGTTTATGCTTGCGCCGGTTATCGTTGGTTTTATGCTGAATGACGGCGGCGCCGCGCAGCGGGAGGCTATCAGATCGCTGCAGCTTTTTGCTTTCAGCCTGCCCATCTCCATCGTTGTGATTAATTTATTGTTCTATTACCAAACCATAAAGAACTTTTCTATGGCCAATACCGTCAGCATTACCCATGCTCTGGCCGGTCCGGTGGTAACCGCGCTCATACTGGCACACATATTAGGTACGGATGGTATATGGATCGCTTTTACCGCTGGCGAGGCCGTCGCTTTGCTCTGCGTTATGATCCAAATTAAGGTGAAAAATAAGGAATGTCCTCTTTCCTTGAACCGGTTTCTGCTGTTGCCTGTGGATTATGTGACCAAGAACAGACATGTTCTTGATATATCTATCAAGAACAATATTACGGAGGTAATGGATCTTTCCACGCGCATTGCAGAATTTTGCGGGCAGTATTCAAAGGACAGCAAGAAGATCGATCGGCTCTCTCTGGCGATCGAAGAAATAGCGGGGAATATCGTTACCCATGGTTTTAAGCATCCGGGAGATCGTTTTATTGATATCCGCATCGTTATGGAAGGAGAAGATTTTATTTTCCGCGTGCGGGATAATGGGGTCAGATTCAACCCACTTCAATATGAAGACTCGGAAAACGCGCTGGGCATCCAGATCATAAAAGGGATCGCCAAGTCCGTCGATTATCGCAATACCCTCGGATTCAATAATCTTACCGTCATATTATAGATTAAAACGGTGGTACGGTGGTCAGAAAACATCGGATAATGACCTTTATCACGGCGGGATTGGCCGATCAAAGATAACAAAATCGAATCCAACTGCCGTTTTTCGCAATGAATACTTACAATAAAAAAACTGATAAGCTGCAATCAAGTCGAACTATATCTAATTTAATGAGATAGTCTAAATTTTTCCGCTTTTACAGCGCCTTTGCCAGCCCGTCGAGAAAACGATTGATGATCTTCAATTCTTCCGTAGAAAAAGATTCCATGAGGACTTTGATTTTATCGTAGGACAGTGCGTGCAATTTGGCATGCAGCATGAATACTTTGTGTCCGGACGGAGTCAGTGAATATAGTTTTTCTTTTTTATTGCCGTCGACGTGCCGGGCCTCGATCAGCTCCCGCTGGAGCAGGCGGGCGGTGATTTTGGAGATGCCGCCTTTGGTGATCCTTAAGCCGGAGGATATGCCGGTGGCGTTGGTAAAATTATTCCGGCCGATGTAGTCGATGACGTGGCACTCGGCCAGCGAGATACCGGCTAGTTCTTTATAGCGGTCGGGGAAGTCGTTTTCTATCAGGCTGAGCCAGGCGGATTCTTCATGATTTTCGGAGCTGATTTGGTTGATAAGCGCGTACACCTTGTCGATCATTTTTGCAGTCATAAAAATCCCTCCCTACTTTTAAATAAA
>DATMYB010000468.1:0-10248 GCA_035561215.1 Syntrophomonas sp.
GTAGAGATGGAGGCCATTATGGCGGTAAGCACCGCTCTGATCACCATTTACGATATGTGCAAAGCCATCGACCGCTGGATGGTCATAGCAGATATCCAACTGATGGAGAAGGCCGGAGGCAAAAGCGGCCATGTGGTAAGAGGATAATAGGCGCGAAACCTGCATGTTTTGCCTGCGCCGGATCGGCAAGGAAGACAAGACCACCCCAGCGTGGTGACCCGGACCTTGGGCGTAACGCTGCTGCCCTATGAAGCTTTATTTTGCCGGGTTATCACCGGCAGGCATATACAAAAGGGAGATAAGGTGGAATTGATATGAGTTATAAAACCGGCATTTTAGTCATGAGCGACAAGGGCAGCCGCGGCGAGCGGGAAGACCGCAGCGGCAAACAGATCGAAGAGATGCTGGGCAGTCAGTTTTCTATTGATTTTTACGACATGATCCCCGACGATAAGGAGATCATCGTGGAGCGGCTTAAACTCTTGTGCGACGAGAAGCAGTTGGATCTGGTGTTGACTTCGGGGGGAACCGGATTTGCGCCCCGGGACGTAACGCCGGAGGCTTGCCTGGAAGTAATTGAAAAACCGGTACCGGGCATATCCGAAGCCATCCGCAGCGTGGGCATGCAGAAAACCCCTAAGGCCATGCTGAGCCGGGGTGTTTCGGGAATCCGGGGCAAGACCCTGATCATAAATCTGCCCGGCAGTGTGAAAGGAGTCAGAGAGTCTCTGGAGATTGTTCTGCCGGTTCTGCCCCATGGCTTGGATACTTTGCGGGGAGACTCCTCGGAGTGCGGCCAGGACTAAAGGAAAATTCATAACCTGATCCTGCTTCCGGGGATTGAATAAGATGTCGGCCCCTTATGGTTCCCGCAGAAACGGACGGATTCTGCGGGAATTTTTGGTATGGGGCGTCTTTTATTTCAGCGTCCGTTTACGACGTTGACGGGCTTGCCGCGCAAGAAGGCCTTGAAATTGTCTGCAGTTATTGCCAGCAATCGCCTGCGGCTTTCCAGCGGGGCCCAGCCGATATGAGGGGTGATAAAACAGTTGGGGGCTGTCAGCAGCGGATTATCGTTACGGATGGGTTCCTCCGATACCACGTCAATTCCGGCAGCGTAAATTTTGCCGCTGATAAGAGCGTCAGCTAGATCTTTTTCATTGACGACAGGCCCGCGGGAAGTGTTGATCAGAATTGCCCCATCCTTCATTTTGGCGATGGTATCACGGCAGATCAGTCCCTCGGTCTGGGGCGTCAGCGGACAATGGAGAGTAATGACATCCGAACGTTCCAGCAATGTATCCAGGGGCACTCTTCCCTCTTCGTGATTCCTGGAAACAGAGGCTATAACCTCCATACCGAAGGCCTCCGCGACTTGTCCAACGGCTTTTCCAATACCTCCGTACCCAATGATGCCCATCGTTTTACCGGCCAGCTCCATGAGCGGATAATTCCAGAAACAGAAATCGGGACTGCGGCCCCATGCTCCGGCATGAACGGCGTCGCTGTGGGCGCCTGTATGGTGGCAGATCTCCAGCAGGAAGGCGAAGACCAGCTGCACCACCGAATCAGTGCTGTAAGCGGGTACGTTGGAAACCACTATTCCCCGCTCCCGGGCCGCCTCCACATCCACAATATTATATCCGGTGGCCAGCACGCCTACATAACGGATGGAAGGGCAGGCGGCAAAGACCTCCGCCGACAGCGGGGTTTTATTGGTGAATACGGCCTCGGCATCGCCGATCCGATCCGCGATAAGGTTGGGGGCAGTCCGATCATAGACTGTCAGCTCTCCTAGTTCCTCCAGTTGATTCCAGCTTAGATCGCCGGGATTGGCGGTATAGCCGTCCAGTACGATAATTTTCATGGTTTATCATCCTTCCTTATATAGTCAATCTCGTCGGGGAGATGAGACGTGTTTCGTATTTTGGCAGATTGCGGGCAGGGAACAAAAACCGACCTCGCCGGATTTTTCTCACAAAGAAGCAATTCGATAGGTCCGGAATTACACCGTCTGAGCCACGATGGGACACGAAAGTATAACGCCCGGTAAACCGCCCGGCGTCAGCCGTGACGAAAGGCGAAAGAGCGGCGGACAAAGCTATCCGCTTGCTGCGATAAAAAGGCGGAATGACTACTAAATGCTTCCGCGCCTGATCGGCAGGTTTCTCAGGTTCGGAGCTTTTATTTATTATAAGCTTGATTTTTTCGTATTACCATCCCTCAATTTTCTATCCCGTGTATTCCATAGTCTTTGTCCGAGCCGCCTGATTGAGATCGTTTATACGGAACGGAGCTTGTTTTATCCGCTTCATGAAACGCCGAAGCCGTCCCGTGAAATTTAATGGAAGCCGTTTAATGTCGCTGCATTTGTGGTATACTGTGACGGAAAAACAAATCCCGCCTGATTCTGTTATAGGATGTCTAACATGCTGCCGGGACATTCGTCTCCGCGGCCGCAATATTTTGCGGTTTTGCGTCTCATGCCAGCCCGCTTGTCGGTCTCACGCTGCAACAATGAAAGGAATGAATGTTTTATGAATGAAACCGCTTTATCGGCAAAAATTGAGGCATTTTTACACACTCGTGAGCAGGAGATCATTGAGCGCGTCGCCACTCTGACGGCCATCCCCAGCGTAAGCGGCGCACCCGAACCGGGAAGGCCCTACGGGCCGGACTGCGCGGCGGCTTTGGATGCCGCTTTGGCAATCGGGGGCCGTTTAGGATTTACGGCGGAGAATCATCAATATTATTATGGTTCGCTGCGCTGGGGGGAAGGCCACGAAGAAATCGGGCTTTTTACTCATCTGGATGTGGTCCCGGCGGGGAACAACTGGAGTTATCCGCCTTTTGAATGTACCCGCCAGGGAGCGTACCTGATCGGACGGGGAGTGAAGGATGACAAGGGACCTTTGGTCATGATCATGTATGCCATGGCTTGCATAAAGGAGCTGGGTATCCCGCTGAAACACAGCCTGCATCTGATCATGGGCTGCGAGGAAGAGCAAAGCATGTCGGATATGGAATACTATCTGGAGCATACAGAAAAATTACCGGTTTTCTCGTTGATTGCCGACGGGGAGTTTCCGGTTTCATATGGGGAAAAAGGCATTCTGACCGCTGATGTGGTCTCCCCGGCTTTGAACGGCAATATCGCAGCGGCCGAAGGAGGCAGCGTGTCCAACGTAGTCGCCGACCAAGCCAGCTTGCTGCTAAAGGACGTCACGTATGAACAGGCGGCAGCATATTTGGCCGGCAGCGACTTCTTTATCCAAACCGAGGGGGAACATGTCCGTATTACCGCCCGGGGAAAATCAAGCCATGCCGCTGCCCCGGAAGGGTCAGTCAATGCGGTTTACCTGCTTTGCCGCGAACTGGCACAAGCTCCCTTTATGACTCCGGAAGACGCCCGGACCCTTTCCGGGATCGCCTCTTTTCTGAACGACTATTACGGAGAAAGTCTGGGCATCGCCATGCAGGATGAATATTCCGGCAAACTTACCCATATCGCCGGTATCCTTTCCATGCAGAAGAACGGCGCTTTAAAAGTCAATTTTAATATCCGCTATCCTATCAGCGCCCAGGAGGAAGACATTATCCGCCGTTTGTCCGACAAAGTTGCCGGCGCTGGATTTACCCTGAAAAAAACGGCTTTAAATCCGCCGGGATTTTTCGATCCTCTGCAGCCGGTGGTGCGGATACTTACCGATATTTATAATAAAATCAGCGGCGACACGGGCGTTCCTTATGTCGAACCAGCCGCCACGTATGCCCGTAAAATTCCGAATTCGGTCTGTTTCGGCCCGCATTTTCCCCAGCGGCGGCTGCCCTTTGCCGACGGCCGGGGCGGAGAGCATATGCCGGACGAATGTATTTCCATTCCCGATATGCTGACTGCCATCAAAATTTATGTTTTTGCCATATTGGCCATTGACGATTTGTATGAATAACATGAGTGGGGGACGAAAATGCAGCTGACCATAAGAGACGCATTGAAAACCAGTGCTCTTGCCGGAGCTAGGGTGATTGCCGGCGAGGACCGGCTGGACAACGTCATTGAGAGCATCAGTGTCATGGAGGTGGCGGAAGCGGGGATAGCGCGCTGGGTTATTAAAAATCAGATGTATATCACCGCTTTTTACGCCATTAAAGACAATGTGGAAATGCAAAAAGTCGTTATCCGCACCCTGGCCAATTGCGGATGCTGCGGCTTGGTCGTATGCCACATCGATTTATGGATTAAGGAAATGGATCAAGAAATTATAGACTTATGCAACGAATGTCATTTTCCTTTGATCATTGCCAGACCGGAAACCTCGTATATTGAAATACTTACTCCCATTATCAACGCGCTGAGCAAAGAAGACCAGAGCTTGCCGGAATCAGAGGACTATTTTAAGATACGTTCTGATTTTCTGGATTTAATCATTAACGAGGACGATATAAATACGGTTTTTAAAAAGGTTTCCCGTAAAGAAAAACGCAAAATTTCCTATTTCGATATTTACTGCGAAAAAATATATTCCGATAAAAGCCCCGCCCAAGTTGAATATGAATCGTCTTATTTAAAGGATCATTTTAACGATATCATCGATGAGTGCGCCTCCACCGGATTTACCATGGCGGAAGCGAAGGAAAAAAGTCTGCTTATTTCGCTCATCCGCTCACACAAAAACTTTTACGGTTTTATTGTCCTAAGCGGGCATGAAGAACATATGAATAATGCCACCCTGGATCTGCTTAATCAGCTGTCCGTATCCTGTAAACTGCTTTTCAGCCGGAGATATAAGATGCTGGATGTCAAGGAAAAGTATTTGCAAGAATATCTAGGGGATTTGCTGGTATGGAACTTCCCTTCTGAAGAAGTAGCGATAAAACGCGGTATAGAATCAGGATTGGATATCGTGCATAAAAACAACATTATTCTGATCAATATCAATTTATTGCAATCTTCTCTGACATCCGCCACCGAAAAGAACGAAATGGCGTATTACATAAAAACCGTCGTCCTGCCTTATCTGGTGAAGATATTGTATCAATACGGCCACAACAACAACGTAACCTTCCGCAGCGATACGGTGATTATTTTTCTTGCCAATCCTGATAATCTGCTGGATTTACAGGAAATCAGCAGCAAGATCATGGTCTTGTTTCATAGAGAGCGAATCGCCTCTATTTCCATTGGCATAAGCAACTATTTCAACCATGTCAGGGACATCCCCGGCGGGTATAATCAGTCTTTCCAGGCAGCTATACTGGGAAGGGAGCATTATGGTGAAAACAGGATCGTTTTTTATAAAGACGTATGGTTCTGGCACAGATTACGCGTTATCGGCGAAGAACAGCAAGCGGCGGAGATGTGCAAATATTTATTGGCCCCCCTGGAAGAATATGATGCGGTTCATCATTCCGATCTGACTGAAAGTCTTTTTCAATTGCTGGAATCCAACGGAAATGTCCACACTGTGGCTGAAAAGTTGTATGTTCATCGCAATACCATGCTGCAGCGAAAAAACAAGATTACCGAAATATACGGCTATTCTCCTTTTGAAATGCCCCATTTGCTTAATTTCCTTATGGCCATGGAAATCTGCAAATAATTCAGCCGCAATTTAAACCGTGAGCAGCTTGGCTATGTGCACGCGCACATGGACGGGCTGTTTTTGTGTTTCCAAAAACGGTGACAAAATTTTTGCCCCAGTGCTATCATTAGTAAAATTTCAATGGGGATTGAGACGATCGGGTTCGAAACAAGCCGGCGGTTTTTTCGGATTACGCGGGAAGGAGTGACGAACTGAAGACCGATCTTTATTGAAAAGGCAAATTCTTTAGGCAGGAATAGGCGGAATAAGGGAATTCAAAAATTTTACCTGGGCAATTAATTCTGTTTGTGATAGGCAAAGATAGGATTACAATTGTCCTGAATAAGACAAGGAGGTTTTGCCTGTGGCGGATTATGATGATTATTCCGTGATTCGAGTAGCTCCGGAAGATCGCCGGTCGATGTGGCGGGTAACTGTAGTAAGACTGGGATATTTTGCTTGCACCTCGCAGCTTTTGCTGGGCGCTACGCTGGGATATGGGATGAAATTCTGGGATGCCTTTTGGGCGGTATTTTGGGGAAGCGTGATTTTGGAGACGATTGGTCTGGCAGTGGGGATCATGGCGGCAAAAGAAGGCATGTCCACCAGTCTTCTGACCCGATGGTCCGGTTTTGGGAAAATCGGCTCTTTTCTTATAGGCCTTATAGTAGCCATTTCGCTGACGGGATGGTTCGGGGTGCAAAACGGCATTACCGCCATCGGCATGCACCAGGCAACGGGATGGTTTAATGTGCCTGTCTGGTCAATGATAACCGGTTTGGCGCTGGTGGCGATTGTCGCCTACGGATTTAAAATTCTAAGCTGGACGGCCAACATTGCGTTGCCTCTGTTTTTGCTGGCGGTAGGGATAGCCGCTTATCACATGCTTTCCGGGCAGCCTCTCAGCGCGCTTATAGCATCGCCGGCGCCGGGTCCGGCGTTGTCTTTTGCTGTCGCGACGACGATGGTAACCGGCGGTTTCGTGGTAGGTGTCGCCACTACGCCTGATATAGCCAGATTTTTGAATAAAGGCACGGATGTGTTATGGATGACGATCATCAGTACGTTTGTGGGAGAATTAGGTATTTGTCTGATCGCCGTATTGATGGCTCATGCCGCTAAATCTTCGGATATTATCACCATTATGATCACTTTATCCGGTTGGTTGGGCGCTGCCATCGTAATTTTTTCTACTCTTAAGATAAACGATATCAACCTGTACTCATCCAGTTTGGGACTTACCAACGCTGTCAACATCGTATCCCGAAGAAAAATCAGCCGGGTAACCATAACGATCATATTGGGCGTGATCGGCTCGATTCTTTCTGCCATCGGCATCGTGGATAAGTTTATCGGTTTTCTGGTGCTGTTGGGGGTAGCCATACCTCCGGTGGTGGGGGTTATGGTCATTGACTATTTTATCTTAAAACGCCATCGCCAAGAGTTGGATGAAAGTAAGATGAACAGCAACGGTTTGCCGCCGGAAACCGAAATATGGAA
This sequence comes from Syntrophomonas sp., assembly GCA_035561215.1. GTDB lineage: Bacteria > Bacillota > Syntrophomonadia > Syntrophomonadales > Syntrophomonadaceae > Syntrophomonas_B. The sequence continues at coordinate 7,083 of DATMYB010000468.1, forward strand.
TCCGATTGCCATTATAAGCTGGATATGCGGCTTCCTGATCGGTTACTTTATCGAGGCAGGTATTCCTTCGATAAATTCTTTGCTGGCAGCCGGAATTATTTACTATGCAGGCATGAAGCTGTACGGAGCGGCTACGAAGACATCCGTCGTCCAATTTAAAAAAATCAGCACGATGGAATAAAAATTTTTTTATTACATTCCTTGGACCGGGATCTTGCCGTGAAGGGTAATGGTTGAGCGAGAATAGCACAGATATGCTGACAAGCATTTGTGCGCGCGTACATGAAGGAGGTAGATATGAATGCCTAGTTATTTGGATCTGGAGCTGTCGCAAGCCGCTTACAAGCTGATGCACGATCAAGTAAAGCTGAAGAAGGGCGAAAGTGTTCTGATCACCATTGATTCCAAAGCGGATTTCCGCGTAGCTGAGGAAATTGCCAAAGTATCCGAGATGCTGGGAGCCAAGGTTATGCTGGCCTGGCACTCCACTCCCAAGGGATATGGCGCCTTGACGATGCCGTATTTGCCTGAACCGTTGATTGCCTGTGCCGATAAAACCGATGTCTGGATCGAAATGAACGACCAATGGCTGCTTTATTCCCCTATCTGGGATGCGGCAGTGACCAACGGGCGGACCAGACAAATCATGCTGGGAGGTTTGGGGATAGACCGAATTGTGCGCTGTATCGGCCAAGTGGATATTGAGGCCCAGAAAGAATTCCAGGATACCCTTACCGCTATGACCAAAAACGCTAAAAAAGTAAGAATTACCAATGCCGCAGGAACGGATGTAAGCTTCTTGATGGATCCCAAACGACCGGTAAATAATGAAATCATATATGATCAGCCCGGGGGACATTTCCTGCTTGGACAAATCGGATGGGCGCCGGTGGAAGAAAGCATTAACGGCGTAATTGCTTTTGACGGAACCATCAGCGGCGGCGGCGATGCCGAATTGGGCTTTCTAACCGAACCCGTCGTTTATGTGGTTGAAAAAGGCAGAATCCAAGAAATCAAAGGCGGTAAACAGGCTGATATCCTGCGGGCATACTATAAGAAATTAAATGATCCCAATATGTATATTGCCGCTCACGTCTGCTACGGCTGCAATCCCAATGCCAAGTTGGAAGGCACCACCACCGAAGACGAGCGCGTTTGGGGAAGCACTGAATGGGGATTCGGTCATCAGGGGTCCAACTATTCGGGAGGCGCCCCAAGAGAGGCCAAGAGTCACATTGATGGCATTTGCCTGGAATGTACCGTATACCTGGACGATGTAAAAATCCTTGACCAAGGTGTTTTCATAGAACCGAAACTAAAAGAACTGGCGGCCCAATTGGGCAAATAATCAGTTTATGATCCGGCACATTGCCTTCTAATGGCGTGTGCCGGATATTTTAATATGGAGGAGGAGCCCATGGAGTCCCATATCATTAAAATCGGCGCTGATCCTTTCCCACCCTATCAATATTATATGCCGGATGGAACGATCGCCGGATATGATTATGACAGAATTTCCATGCTGTTTCAGCGGATTGGATTGACGGCCGACGTCATCATCAAAGATTGGGAAGTGGTTTTGTCGGAGCTTGAAAAGGGGGAACTGGAGGCGGCTTTTCAAGTCCAGGATACGCCTGAACGAAAACAACGTTTTCATTTTTCCAAGCTGTTTCGCAATGCCGTAACGGAAGTCGTCACTTCCAACCCGGAATTGAAAATCAATGATTACGGAGAGATAGAAAAGTCAGGCCTGCGCCTGGGGGTCATTGAAGGCTATACCAACGGCGCGGAAATCGATGCCCTCAAGGAAGAAATTAAAATACCCTATCCCAACGCCGCCTCGTTATTGACGGCGATTAGCAAAGGCGAGGCGGATTTAGGGGTTTTTGATCGCGGCGTCAAAGAATATATCATGGCAAACCATCGTATTAAGAATATTTATGCCATTGAGCCCATGACTTTTATTCGTCCTTTGTACGTCATTTTTAATAATAAGAACATGCGCGATCAATTTGATATCGCCTTGCAAGCGGACGGGGATAGGGATTGAATGTCTGAAGTGAAACCCAACGAAACGCCGGCTACAGATTTATGCCATTATGCCGGACTACAGCAATTGTTTGATCTATTAACGATTGATTATCAGAAACAGAATCTCCTAACATGAATACCTGAATAGGATCACTGAAATACGCCTGGTTTGCTTCTTCCAGACTAGCAAAACCAATAGTATCCCACACATCAACACAGGTTCCTTTGCCGTCGCTATTAAATAATTCTGCGGCTGCTGCCATAGCTTGTTGTCGCGGAGAACCAGCGTAAATAATACCTGCTGTCAGTGCGATAACAAGCAAACAGATTATTAATATAACGTGTCTAGGTTTTATGAGTTGCCCCTCCTATCTCAAAAACCATATTAATTCCCACAGCAATGACCGCACGGCACATACCCAGCCGCCTTGGCGTCTTTCTCGGATTTAAACCATATTAGATGGCTCCATTTAATTTTTTGCGCATCAAGGCAATAATCATAATGGTGATACGTATCAGAATTGATATCTCCCACATACTCTCCTTGGACAGTAACCGGCAGTAACGGAGGAGCTCCCAAGGGGATAAACCTTGGTTCTAAGGACTTGCATTGGGAAATACCCGGAAGTAGGAGAGAAGAACCCACCGGCGGTATGATAGGGATCACTTCTGTTGACGGTATATCTGTCGCGGTGACGGGGGAGAGGAGGCTTACCTGATATAATTCACTGTTCCAGTCTACCTGGTAATTGAATGATTCGGCAAAAAAGCGCAATGGGATCATGAAGCTGCCGTTTATGTTTTGAGGGGAAACATCCAGCGTTGTCGGTGTATTATTGCGGTACCCCGTAGCATTATTAATCTGCAGGCGAACTGACGTGTCGCCGTCCGCTGCATTTGCAGTACCGGTTTGCTCATCCCAGCTTATATCTATATTCATTGCTTCTGCTATAGCCTGCAGAGGCACCAGGGTGCGGTTATTTTGAATAATCGGCGGAACATCGGATTCAAAAGAAGATCCATTGATTAACACTGAAACGGGTTTTTGAGCAAAGGCCAATAGAGGGTGGATAGCCAGCAGAACCAGAGATAAGAGAAGCATTGATAATATTCGTTTCATTAGTGTAAGAACACC
>DATMYB010000469.1:0-2959 GCA_035561215.1 Syntrophomonas sp.
GGACAGTCTCATTTGTCAGTAGCTATAAATTATTACGATTTACTCCAGAGCCTTAACGATTATAGTAACCGCTTCAGCTCTAGTAGCGTGGTTCTGAGGTTTGAAACTCTTATCCGGATAGCCGTTGATTATGCCTTTTTCAGATGTGCTGGCAACAGCGTCTTGAGCCCATGAAGATATCTGGGTACTATCGCTAAAGGTCACCGCACTCGTAGAGGCTGCCAATTTGGCTGCTTTAGCGATCATAACCGCCATCTGTTCACGGGTTATTTTATCATCAGGGCCAAACGTGGTTGCGCTGTAGCCGTTTACAATACCCGCTGCGGCTGCAGCCGATATACTGGCCTTGGCCCAGTGATTTGCTGTATCGGCAAAAGCATTTTTACTGGAAGGAGCAAGATTGAAAGCTTTTGCCAGGACGGTAGCAAACTCTGCCCGGGTGATATTGCCGTCAGGTTTAAAACTTCCATCAGGATATCCATTAATAGCTCCTAACTCTATCAGTTGCTTAATATCAGCTTCCGCCCAATGTCCGGCTATGTCTTTAGGGTTAAAAACTCCGTCAGTCTTTGGATAAGCAATTACGGCAAATTTTGTGAAATGGGTTACATCTCCGCTGACTTTTCCGTTGTCCACAGAAATATCGTCCAGCGGAACCCATTCCTCGTCAGTTTCATCATAGTAACAAATCTTCAGCTCATAATTACTATCCACTTTACTTTTATCAAAGTTTATGGTAATCGTAACTGCTTTACTGAAATCATCAGTCTTGTCCTTGACAATATCAAAAACATCGGAAACCAACTTGGTTTTTTCTTCAAGGCTTAAGTCTGAAGTATCAGCTACTTTGCTGATTTTTACTTTAAAATCAGAAGCCATAGCGTTAGCTGGAATTGATACCGTACAATCCGGTACGTTTACATTGGCTCCGGTTTTATATGAAACAGTCACGAACTGACCCAAAGTGGCATTAATAGCAGGCAGTTTACTGGTTGACGAACCGCCGCCGCCACCGCCGCCACCGCCGGAAGATGCGACGTAGGTGAATGCTGGTGATTCAAAGGAGCTATATACCGAATTTGTGATGTTATCCGCAGAATCTCCTGTATAAACCTTCAACGAGACTGTATATGTAGTATCATACTTTAATGTAGTGAACTTGCTCATATCCAATGTAAAAGCTTGTCCATCTCCATATACGTCCTTAGCGACATCAAAAACAGGCTGCTCCTCTCCGTAAATAGAAGCGTATACAGTAGCAAAAACGTGCTCGTCGGCGTTATAAACTTTACCGGTGATGGTTCCTCTGCTGCTAACAGTGTTATCAGCAGTATCACTTAGATTCGTCCAGTCTACATTAACTGACGGTAGTGCCCCGACTGCTGCCGATACATTAACCATTATAAAGGCAGCCAATAACAATAAAACGGAAAATACTCTGGGTTTTTTAGACACGGTTTTATCCCTCCTTTTTTAAAAATCCCAGTTCACTAAAATTACAATCTCTCACCCCCAACTAACCTATCCCATCCTTTAACGGTTGGTTGGTCGTTTTCATCTGAACGAATACCCAAACATGGGTTCTCTTTTGCACACATTACACACATATAGAACAATAATGTGTTGGGCATCATCCTGCATGTGTTTTTTATATGATTCCGCTGCAAAAACTTATAATTTGTTGGTAGAATGTATAAATATTCTGCCTTCAGACTTCGCATGCAGAAAACACCCAGTGTTCCCCCACGCTGCGCCAATGCTCCTTAATGTTTATACATTCCACATGATTAAATCCGGCTTTTGCAGCAGAATTATATTTCTGTATTATACGTTGCGCACATACGGTTTCTTTCATTGCGCACATAAAAACAAACCTATTTCCAATATTAGGTATCGTCCTGTATTTTTGCGTTATACACCATCATATTCCTCAACTCAACCCTACTCTACTTTTACAGTTTCATAGCGGGATAAAACCCTTCATTTTCAAAATCGCTGGTAAATTTTCACATAGAACCACCGTCAGGCAAGTTGGCATCATAGGGTTCCTTGCCTCCATACCGGGCGGTCATATACTGCAGATATTCAGCTTCCCGGTATAAATGCGCCGGCGGGCAATGGGTATCCAGCCATATATCGAACCCGTAAGCTGCCGCCCGCACACAAAAATGGCGGTCTTCGCCCCAGAAATTGAGATTATAGACTTTATCGAAATTGACTCCGGCCTCCAGGACTTTTCGCTTGATCAAAGTGCAGGCCCCGGTCATTCCCACCCGATAAACTCCAGGCTCTTTCCAGGTTTCAATGACCCGTTCGTTGTAAAATTCATAATTGTTAAAATTCCAGGCATTGGGCATCTCCTTCGTGTTGGGCTGCCATCTGGTCCAAAAACACTCGGCGATGATGTCCTTATCCACCTGCCAGAGCTGCATCAGCGTCAGCGGATGCAACACCAGATCCGAATCCACCAAAAATAAATAATCATAGCCACGACTGAGGGCTGTTTTAATAATTTCGTTTTTCATGGCGGCCACCGTGGCGATCAACAGGTCGCTCCAGCGATGGGTAAAATCATCCGTCTGGTATTTTTCCATGGTGGAGTAATGCAAATAATCAGCCTTGCCTTTGATAAGCGGTTCCAATTCCGGACAGTTATGCAAAATGAACATCCGGTCCACCTGCCAGTCTGGAGGATATACCAGGCCGTCCAACCCTTTAAGGTATTCAATGAATATGTGTTCTTTTTGATATACCGGAGCTGCGATTAATATTTTCATGGCGCCCTCCTTCTCCGATTTAATCCTTTCCTAGTAGTCTGCGTCGCCTAAAGGTTTAGGTTATCCGCCGAGAAAAATTTTTGCAGGGCAAGGCGGAGGATTGAGTAATACTGGCCGTATTGCGATTGACGACAACGAAGTCCTGCGAAAATTTAGCCGGCGGGAAGCAAAGTTTTAGGTGA
>DATMYB010000470.1:0-2575 GCA_035561215.1 Syntrophomonas sp.
CAGGCCCGGGAGCTGGTGATAATTGCCGTAATGGCAACCCTGGCTGTCCTGGGACGGGTGGCGTTTGCCCCTACTCCTTATTTCATACCGACTTCGGCGATCATAATCATCACGGCCCTGGTATTCGGGCCTGAAGCCGGATTTTTAACCGGGGCGATAGCCGCGGCTGCTTCCAATATGTTTTTTGGACAGGGACCCTGGACACCCTGGCAGATGTTCTGTTGGGGAATGATCGGGTTTGGAGCGGGTATTTTGAGTCAGGGGTGGTTAAAAAACAAGTTGTGCCTGTGTATTTACAGTTTTTTGTCCGGCTTTGCTTTTGGTTGGTTTATGAATATCTGGTTTATCATTACTTTTATGCAGCCGGTAAGCTGGGCAACTGTGGCTGCCGCCTATATTTCCAGCTTCTGGTTTGATTTTACCCATGCTCTTTCAACCCTGATTTTTATTTTGTTATTGGCCAGGCCCTGGCTCAAAATATTGAACAGGATCAAGGTTAAATATGGGTTATAAATAAGTCCGCTATTTTGTGACAGTCAATTGTGATAAATTGCATTAAGAGAAATTTTAGAGAGATATAGAGAATAGGAGAAAAGCAATGGAATTTTGGTTGGGAAACACTCTTCATATCATAGGACAAAGCATCAAAATACCCTGCATGATCGCAGTTTTTCTGCTGATAATTATTACCATCTGGCAGATAGGCGACCTGCTCGTGGAGTTATTGACGGAGAGACGCAAAAAATGTGCGGATATTCCGGCCCTCATCAAAACCATTCATCAGGGCGGGTTGTCCCTCTTGCCGAAAGTGATTGAAGACAGCGCGCTGACCCGCCGGCAAAAAGAAGCCTTGCAGATGCTGCTGGATTCGCGGTATATACCGCAAGCTTCATTAACCGCCCTGGCCCAGAAACTCCTGGCGGCGGAAGAGGGCAGGTATGAAAAGGCAACAGCCGTTACGGATGTGGTAATCAAGCTGGGACCGATGTTCGGTCTGCTCGGCACGTTGATCCCGCTGGGGCCAGGGATCGTCGCTTTGGGCAAAGGGGATACGGCAACCCTGTCGACATCCCTCAATATTGCCTTTGATTCGACGATTTCAGGGCTTGCTACCGCTGCTATTTGCTATGTTATTTCCAATATTCGCAAGCGGTGGTATGAGGAATACCTGAACGGCTTTGAAGCCGTCATGGAATGTGTACTGGAGGAGGTGGCCCAGGATGCTCAGAAACAGGATTATAAGCGGCAGGCGCAGGTCGCGCTTACATCGAGATGATATCAATCCCTTGGATACTGTCGTAAACCTGGTGGATGTCATGCTGATTTTTGCCTGCGGGCTCATGGTCGCGGTTATTATGCACTGGAATGTGGATTTAACCAAGGCGGACGTAATTACGGAAGAAAACCTGGTAGAGGTTAAGGATTTGGATAAGGCTATCAAGGACGGCACTGTGGCGGAGAATTATGATTCCATGGGCATGGTCTATCAGGACCCGAAAACCGGCAAGATGTATCTGATTTCCAAATAATTATTCCCCAATGAAGGAGACAAAAATTGCAAAAACTGATTAATATCTCTACTTATCCCGGCGACTTGGAACGCTTTGACAGAAACAGTAAGAACATGGAGGACTTTCTCAGGCAAAACGGCCTTCAGGGCTTTGAAATGATCCAGTATGAACCCTGGGAAGACCATATGATTCCCGGTTCATTGATCAAAGGCGTCCATATGCGCTATTATCCGGTCTGGCTCGATTTCTGGCGGGGCGATCAAAGCCAACTGCTCCGCCAATGGGGGAACAGGGAAACAATCCGCCGATACTATGGCGGGGAGACCAGGGAAGACATGGTTGCCTATTATCAAAGGGAAATTGAGACCGCGGCGCAAACAGGGGCGCAGTACCTGGTGTTCCATGTGAGCCATGCCGAAGTGGAACACTGTTTTACCTACCGCTTTACCTACACCGATATGGATATAGCAGCTTGCACCATCGAACTGCTCAATGAAGTTTTTCAGGGATACCAGGGCGGGCTCACCTTGCTGCTGGAAAATTTATGGTGGCCGGGCTTGACCCTGAAGGATCAGGCAGTCGCCGGGGAACTGATGGCCGGGATCCGGTATCCCCATAAAGGATTTATGCTGGACATTGCCCATCTCATGAATACAAACTTCTATCTGCAAAATGAAGAGGAAGCAGTGGCTTACATCCTGAAAACCCTTGAGGATTTGGGGGCCTTGAAAAAAGAGATCCGGGGCATTCATCTGAACAGTTCCTTATCCGGGGACTATGTGCTGGAACAGCTGAAAAAAAACCGCCGCCAGGATTTCAGCATGGCAGCTGCCGATTACAGCGAAATCTACCGGCATATCCGCAATATCGACCAGCACAGACCTTTTTTAGACAGTAAAATCAAGCGGGTGATCGAAGAAATACAGCCGGAGTACCTTGTCTATGAATTTTTGACCAAATCCCTGGAAGAATTAAAGGCCTTCGTGGCCCAGCAAAACCGCGCGCTTATGGACGGCTGAAACGATAAAAAAAGTATTGTAAATCAAGGAAAGCAATGGTAATAT